>CAYJOH010000018.1:0-3540 GCA_964371685.1 uncultured Anaerolineaceae bacterium | reverse complement strand
TGCGCCCGGGCATGGGCAAGGTGTTCAAGCAGATCCTGGACCGCCAGGCCCGCGAGGCCGAGGAGGTCCCCGAGCGACGGCACCGGCGCCACCGCTGAGCCGGGCGCCGGCCGCGGCGGGCCGGTGGCACCCGGCCGCGCCGACACGGCGTGGTCTGATAGCGTCGGAGGGATGCACCGCGCCGAGCCCGCCCCGACCTATCGCGCCTTGTTCGCCATCCCGACCCTCGGCCGGATCCTGCTGGGGATGGCGATCAGCCGCATCGGCGGCAGCATGTTCGGGGTGGCGATCGTCCTGTTCACCCTCGCCCGCTATGACTCGCCGGCGCTGGCCGGGATCGTCACGTTCGCGTCGGTCGCGCCCGGCCTGGTCGTCAGCCCCATCGCCGGCGCGCTCCTGGACCGCCACGGGCGGGCGAAGCTGATCATCGTCGACCAGCTGGTGGCCACGGTGTCGCTGGCGCTGATCGCCTGGCTGGCCATCGCGGACGCCCTGCCGGCCGCGCTCCTCGTCGCCGTGACCGCGATCGCCGGACTCACCGCCCCGCTCAGCTCCGTCGGCCTGCGCAGCCTGTTCCCGCTCATCGTGCCCCGGCGGCTGTGGGAGCGCGTCAACGCGCTGGACTCCAACGGCTACGTCGTGGCCACGCTGATCGGGCCGCCGGCCGCGGGCCTGCTCGTCCAGGTCGTCGGCGGACCGGGCACGATCCTCGTGATCGGGGCGCTGTTCGCGGTCTCGGCCGTCGTGTTCGTGGGCGTGGCAGACCCGGCGAACGAGACGCAATCCACCGGCAAGCTGCTGCTGGACGCCTGGCAGGGGCTGCGCTACACGCTGCTCAACCCGACCCTGCGGGCCCTGGGCGTCTCGCTCGCGGTCGTCAATGTCGGCTGGGGGATCGTGACGATCCTGCTGCCCGTGCTCGTCATCGACCGCCTCGGGCTGGGCGAGGCGGTGGTGGGCGCCGTGTTCGCCGTGAGCGGCATCACCGGCGGGATCGCCGCCCTGGTGTTCGGCCGGTGGCGGACCCAGGGGCGTGAGCGCGACCTGCTCGTGTGGCCGATGCTCGGCATGGCCGCCGCGACCGTCGCCCTGCTGGCCTCCCCCACCCTGCCGATGCTGGTCGCGGTGATGGCGGTGACCGGCTTCCTCAACGGGCCGATGGACATCGCGCTGTTCACGCTTCGCCAGCGCCGCACCGACCCCGCCTGGATGGGGCGCGCGTTCGCGGTCTCGATGTCGCTCAACTTCGTGGGCTATCCGATCGGCGCCGCGATCGGCGGCAGCCTGGCGGCCACGGGGATCGAGCCGGCGATCGCCATCGCGGCCGCCACCTCGGCGCTGGGCGGTGTGCTGGCGTGGCTGCTGATCCCGCGGACGGCGCCCGCGGCTCCGGCCGCGCCAACCACCGGCTGAGCCCGGACCGCGTCAGCGCGGACGCGGCTGCAGGAACGTCCCGTCCGCGTCCCTCGCCATGCGCCGGACCTCCAGCACGCTGCGCGGGTCGATCGGGCCGTAGACGTGCGGGTACCGATGCCCCGGGTCGTCGAACCGCCACGGGCTGCCGGTCCGCTCGAGGTCCAGCGTGAGCAGCAGGAACGGTCGCGGATCGTCGCGGTAGAAGCGGTTGGCGACCTCCACCATCGCCCCGTCGTCGTCGGTGCAGTGGACGAAGCCGTCGTCCGGGTACGCCGCGGGCAGGTACGGCATCGCCGGGTCGTGGGCGACCCAGACCGGCTCGGGGACGAGGTGCAGCGTCGGGCGGGTCACGCGCCGGGCTCCACCCCCGGGTGGTCGTCCACGGAGACCCACCGGCGGTCCACGGCCAGCTGGATCACCGTCGGGCCCGCGGCGGCGAGCGCGGTCCGGAGCGCGGGCTCGAAGGCGGCGTCGGTGTCGACCCGCACGCCCCGTGCGCCGCACGCCCGGGCGGCCGCCGCGAAGTCCACGGGCCCGAGGTCGGTGCCCGGCGAGGTGGGGCTGCCACCCCGGTCCTGGTGGGCCCGGATCATGCCGTAGCGCTCGTTGTCGAACACGATCGCCACGACGTGCGCCTCCTCGCGCACGGCGGTCTCGAGCTCGGCCATCGTCATCCCCAGGCCCCCGTCCCCGACCAGCGCCACGACGCGCCGCTCGCGGTGGATGAGCGCGGCGGCGAGGGCCGCCGGGAAGCCATAGCCCATCGCCCCCGAGGTGGGGCCGAGGAAGGTCCCCGGGCGGCGGAACCGGTAGCCCCGCGCCGCCCAGCCGGCGAAGCTGCCGGCGTCCGTGGTCAGGATCGCGTCCTCGGGCAGCAGGCGTCGCAGCTCGGTGACGATCCGCCCCGGGTGCACGCCGGGCCCGCTCCAGGCCGTCGCGTCGACGATCGTGGCCGCCTCCCAGGCCGCCCGGTCCGTGGCGTTGTGGCGGTCGCGGACCGCCAGCGGCTCCGCGGCGAGGACGGCGTCCTTGAGCCTCGCCAGCGCGGCACGCACGAACGCGCGCGCGTCGGCCGCGACGGCGAGGATGGGGGCCGGGGCATCGCCCACGGGCCCGCTGCGCGGCGCCAGGTCCACGTGCATCCAGCGTTGCCCGGCGCCCGGGATCGCGTACCCGGATGTCGTGGGCTCGTTGAGGCGCGAGCCGAGCACCAGCAGGGCGTCCGCGGCCTCGAGACGCCCGCGCACCACGGCCGGGCTTCCGAAGCCGGTCATGCCCAGGTACAGCGGGTGGTCGTTGGGGATCACGTCGCCTCGCCGCCAGGCGGCGATCACGGGCACGTGGAGCAGCTCCGCCATGCGGACGAGGTCGTTCGAGCAGCGAGCCCGGAGGACGCCGGCGCCGGCGAGGATGACCGGGCGCTCGGCCGCTGCCAGGAAGTGGAGGGCCGCCCGCACGTCGCCGACCGCCGGCTGGTCCGGGTGGGGGCGCACGATGGGGACCTGCGTCCCCTCGGGCACCGGCAGGTCCTGGACGTCCTCGGGGATCGCGAGGAACGCGGGGCCGGGACGTCCCTCGACGGCGGCGCGGACCGCGGCCTCGAGCGTGGCCGCGGCGGTCTCGGGGTCGTCGATCTCGCCCGCCCACTTGGCGAGGCCGCCGATCGTGCCCAGCAGGTCCACCTCCTGGAACGCCTCGCGACCGCGCAGCGGGCGCGACACGCCGCCTACGAGAACGAACAGCGGGGTCGAGTCCGCGACCGCCGTGTGGATGCCGATGGCGAGGTTGGCGGCGCCCACGATCCGGGTCCCCAGGCAGGCGGCCGGACGGCCCGTGAGCTGGCCATAGGCCTCGGCGGCGAACGCGGCGGCACCCTCGTGGCGGGTGGCAACGACGCGGATCCCGGCGCCGGCGAGGGCGTCGAGGAGGGGCAGGAAGCTCTCGCCCGGGACCGTGAACGCGATCCGGACGCCGGCGGCACGGAGGGTCGCGGCGACGAGCTCCGCCACGGTGGACGGGGCCGCGGCGGAGGCCTCCGCGCTCGGCTCGGGCGCGGGCTCGGCTTCGGGCTCGGCTTCGGGCTCGGCTTCGGGCGCGGGCTCGGCTTCGGGCGCGGGCTCGGCT
>CAYJOH010000017.1:0-13663 GCA_964371685.1 uncultured Anaerolineaceae bacterium | reverse complement strand
TGACCTTCAGCTCGACCTGGCGGGTCACCGGCCGCAGGACGGTGACCTACGCCGCGCCCGTGACCGTGTCGGGCAGCCGCCGGGTCAACGTCCCGGGACATGGCTGGTACCTCAAGGTGACCGGCGGCGAGCTCGCCGGCTGGTGGGTCAAGGAGAACCGCGTCTCGTACCTGCCGGGCATCGTCGGCACCACCACCTGGAGCCCGGTCCGCCACCTGGCGCTGGGCGCGGGCCGCTGGGAGCTCTACCGGTTCACCTCCAGCGGCGCGATGGCCCAGGCGAGGGCCCGGACGGTCAGCGCCACCACCACCGCCCACGTGGACCGCACCTCGGTCGTCAACGGCCGGCGCTACGTGCGGATCGCCGACGGCGCCTGGGCCGGCTGGTGGGTCCCGGGGTCGCTCGGCTCGCCCAACAGGATCACCTGCAGCGCGGGCTCGCCGCCCACCGGCACCGCGGGTCGCAAGGTCAGCGCCGTCGCCTCCGCCAGCGGCGAGATCGCGCTCACCTTCGACATGGGCGGCCGCCTGACGCCCGCCCTCGACATCATCCGGTACCTGGAGCTCGAGCGCGTGTGCGCCACGATCTTCCCGACCGGCGCCGCGGCCCAGACCGACCTCGGTCGCCAGGTCATGGCGGAGATCAGGGCCCACCCCGAGCTGTTCGAGCTCGGCAACCACACCGTCCACCACTGCAACCTGCGCGACGGCGGCGGGGGTGCCGCCTGCCCGGCCGCTCGGCCGTCGGCCGCCTTCGTGACCGGCGAGCTGCAGGACGCGGACGCGATCGTCGCCGCGCTCGCCGGCCGCCACACGACCCCGTACTGGCGTCCGCCGTATGGCGCGGTGGACGCGGCGCTGGTCCGCGTCGCCGCGACGGCCGGCTACCCGTACACGATCATGTGGTCCACGGACACGATCGACTGGCGCACGGTCGCGAACGGTGGCCCCACCGCGGCGCAGATCGCCGCCAAGGTCATCGCCAACCGCAAGGCCGGCGCGATCGTGCTGATGCACCTGGGCGGATACCACACGCGCCAGGCGCTGCCCGCGATGATCCACGGGCTGCGCGGCGCGGACTACACGCCGACGTCCATCTCCGCGCTCTACCGGTAGGCCGCTGGGCGACCCCGCGGGCCGGGCGCCGAGGGCGTCAGCCCACCGGGTGCACGACCCACACGTTCGGGTCCAGGTACACGCCGCGGTCCGCAGCGACGTCCATCTCCACCGGCGCGGCCGCCCCGGCCGGCAGGTACTGGCCGCTGTCCGGGAACTGGAGGCCCGTCCACTCCCGCCAGTCCGCGACCGTGCCCTCGACGAGCATCGACGCCGGCGCCGCCCGGACGATCCGCCCGCCGAGTCGGACGTGGAGCCGGATCCAGGGATCGAACGGCAGCCCGTCCTCGCGAGTCCAGTGCGCGTAGCGCTCGATCGGCGTCAGGGGGTAGTGCTCCTTGTCGGTCGGGCGCACACAGGCGATGAGCGCGACGTACCGGTGGGCCGCGGCGTTCGCGCGCATGGCGTCGACCAACACGCCGGAGTAGCCGGCACCGCGTCGGTCGTGGCGGACGACGATCTGGAGCGCCCCGAGGGCGTTGGGTGCGACGCCATCGCGCACGCCGGCGACGGACCGGATGAACTGGTCGTCCCAGCCTGCCGGCAGCCCGTCGTCGGTGCCATCCCACGCCAGCGGCGCCGAGTTCGCCCCGGCCACCAGCTCGCCGCCGGCGTCGAGCAGGCCCAGCTGGAACTCCGCGAAGTCCGTGTAGAGGTGATCCCACAGGCGGTTGGAGACCGGGTCGTTGAGCATGAACTCCGGCCACACGGACGCGCTGAGAATGCCCAGCGGCGCCCGGAGGTCGGGGCGCTCGGCGACGGAGACCAGGGCGTGTGCCGACGGGAGCGCCAGGCCATGCCCGGCGAGGCGCTCCCCTGCGGTCATCGGCGCGCTACTGCTCGATGACGACCGTGCCGGCGATCAGGTCGTGCCAGCCGCGGCGCCGCTTGTCCACGAAGATCCAGATGAACCCGATGTAGAACACCGCCGAGTTCACCCAGTAGCCGAGCAGGCGCAGCAGCGCGGCGCCGCCGGAGACGGGGCCGCCGTCCGCGTCGCGGACGACGCGGATGTGGAACACCTTCATGCCCGGGGTCTGGCCGCCCTTCCACCAGAACCAGGGGAAGTACGCGATCGTGACGACGATCGCGATGAGGATCAGGAGCAGAGCGCCCCCGATGGCGCCGCCGCTGACGTCCCCGTCGGCGCTCGCGCTGCCGATCGCGAGGGCCGTGAACACGATGAAGATGACGATGAACACGGCCGACAGGATGATCGTGTCCACGATGTACGCGAGCAGCCGGGCCCCGGCGCCGGCGAACCGGACGCCCGGTGCGGGACCGAGGTCCGGCTCTGGCGCCTGCCAGCTCTGGGGCGGCGGCGTGTAGCCAGGCGGCGGCGTGTAGCCGGGCGGCGGTGTCGGCGCGGGGGCGGGCGGCTGCTGCGGATCCATCGTGTCCCTCCCGAGACTCGTCCGGACCGGGCGTCCCGTCGTCGGTGGCCCCTCAGGTGGCCCCTCAGGCCGGGGTCGGTCCTCCACCAATCCTATCCGTGCCGAGATAGGGCCGGAGGACCTCCGGCACCCGGATCGTTCCGTCCGGTTCCTGGTAGACCTCGAGGATCGCGGCCACGATCCGGGCCAGCGCGAGGCCGGAGCCGTTGAGCGTGTGCACGAGCTCGGGCTTGGCGCCCGGCGCCGGGCGGTAGCGGATCGCCATCCGGCGGGCCTGGTAGTCGCCGAAGTTGGAGCACGAGCTGACCTCCAGCCAGCGCTCCACGCCGGGCGCCCAGACCTCCAGGTCGTACTTCTTGCGCTGCACGAAGCCCATCTCGCCCGTGCTCATCAGCAGGACGCGGTACGGCAGGCCCAGGCGCTGGAGGAGGACCTCGGCACGGCCCGTCATCCACTCGAGCGCAGCGGGGCTGTCCTCGGGCTTCTCGAACAGCACCATCTCGACCTTGTCGAACTGGTGGACCCGGAGGATGCCGCGGGTGTCCTTGCCGGCCGCCCCGGCCTCGCGCCGGAAGCAGGGCGTGTAGGCGGCGTAGCGGATCGGGAGCTGGTCCGCGTCCAGGATCTCGTCGCGGTGGAGGTTGGTGACCGGCACCTCGGCGGTGGGGACCAGGTACAGCTCGTCGCGGGTGACGACGTACATCTGGTCTTCCTTGTCCGGGATCTGCCCGGTGCCGCGCGCGGACGCCGTATTCACGACCGCCGGCGGCCAGACCTCGGTGAACCCGTGCTCGGTCACGTGGACGTCGAGGAACCACGAGATCAGGCCGCGCTGCAGCCGCGAGCCGAGACCCTTGTAGACCGGGAAGCCCGAGCCCGCGATCTTGGCACCACGCGCGTTGTCGATGATGTCCAGGGCCTCGCCGATCTCCCAGTGCGGGCGGCGCTCCCAGGCGTCGCCGTCGGCCGTGGTTGCCTGGCGCGCCGCCGGGTCGCCCCACGTCCGCACGGTGACGTTCGCCTCCTCGCCGCCCACCGGGACCTCGGGGTCGGCGGGGTTGGGGATGCGCAGCAGGAGGTCCTCGAGCTCGGCCTCGGCGGCGGCCAGCTCGGCGTCGATGGCGTCGATGCGCTCGCCGGCCCGCGTGGACGTCGCGCGCAGCTCCGCGACCTCGGGACCGTCGGGGCTGGCGCCCGCGCGGATCGCCTCGCCGATCCGCTTGCTGGCCACGTTGCGCTCGGCCTTGCGCGTGTCGGACTCCGACTGGAGCCGCCGGCGCGTGGCGTCGACCTCGAGGGCGCGGTCCACGATCGAGGGGTCCTCGCGCTTGTCGAGGGCGCCCTGCCGGATGCGATCGGGCTCCTCGCGGAGCCGCGCGATGCCGACGCTCATCGGATTCGATGTCCTCCTTGCCGGCCTCGTGACGGGTCCGCCCCATGGTACCGGCCGGCCGGCCGCGCCACTGGCGGCGGGCACCGTCCGGACATCGGCCGTCCGGTGACGTCGCGAACGGCCGGGACGTGCCCGCGGATTGGTGCCGTTCGGGACTTGCGGGCGCGGCCGCCGGGTCGACGCTGAGGGCCGCTACGGGAGGCGTCGACGCGCGGTCCTGAAGCCCAGGCCGCCTGGATCGCGCCGAGCCACTGGCGAGACCGGCCCGCCGCGACGGAGGGCTGCAGCGATGGCAGTCAACGCCCCCACGACGCCGGGTCTCGAACTGATGCAGCGGTACCTCGACGCCTTCAACCGCGCGGACTGGGACGCGTTCAAGTCCTGCCTGGCGCCGGATTCGGTCCACATCGAGCCCGGCGGCGTCGAGGCACACGGTCCCGACGCGACGGTCGAGGCCGTCAAGGTGTTCAGGACGGCCATGCCGGACCTCACCGGCACCGTCGTCCGCCACGTCATGGGACCCGACGCCGCGATGTCCGAGCTCGTGTGGCGCGGCACGCACACCGGGCCGCTGGCGACCCCGACCGGGACGATCGCGCCCACCGGCCGGCCCGTGACGGTCCACGCCTGCAAGGTGTTCGCGTTCGAAGGCGACCGGATCACGTACGGCCGCCACTACTGGGATCTGACGGAGCTCCTCGGGGCGATCGGCGCGCTGCCGGCGCCTGGCTGAGTCGCTGAGGGCGCCGCAGGCCCCCGGCTGAGCCGCCGAGGGCGAGGCCCGGTCCCCGGGCTCAGGACGCGAGGCCGGCCGGCGTGCCGGCCTGGCGCAGCCGGTCGATGACGAACGCCTGGTCGAGGCTGGCCAGGAGCCAGCCGGCGCGCGGCCCGTTGGGCCGCCCGAGGAACGCGAGGTAGAGGGCGTTGAACGCCGCCTTCGACTCGAGCCCGGTCGCCGCGGCAACCGCGAAGATCGCCGCATGCCACGCCTCGCCGGTCGCGGGGGCGTCCGTGGCTGCCGCGTCTGCCAACGCCCGCAGGTAGCCGCGCTGGGCGTTGTTCAGGGCCGCGGCCTCGGGGGGCAGGCGGTCCCGCCGGACCTCGAGCCGGGCGCGGTCGGGGGCATAAGCCTCGAGCCAGGCGCGGACGGCGGCGAGCCGCGCCGCGAGCTCGGCGGCCTCGGCATCCGTGAGCGGGGCGCCCTTCTCGGCCGCCACGCGCGCTTCGACGTCGACGCCCGGCACCTGGACCAGCAGCGCGAGGTGGCCGAAGGCCGGCCGGAACGCCGCGGCGACGGCCTGGACATCCGCGTCCGGGTCGAGGAGCGAGTAGCGGAAGATCGATTCGTGGCCGGAGGGCAGCTCGCCCTTGACCTCGCGGCCGGCGGTTGCGGCGCCCAGCCGGTCGAACTCGTCGAACAGGCGCGGGACCGCGTCCGTGCCCTCCGGGTCGAACTCGATCGCGCTCTCCGGCCGGTGGCGGACGAACAGGAACCGCGTCTGCTCGGGCGGCACGACCTCGGTGAACCGGTGGGCGGCGGCGCCGCGGCCCTTCGAGGTCGACATCTTCTTGCCGCCGATGTTGAGGAACTCGTACGGGAAGTTGCGCGGCGGCTCGCGGTCGAACACCTCGCGCGCGATCGCGTCGCTCCGGTCGCGCGAGCCTCCTGCGGTCGCGAGGTCCTTGCCGTTGGGCTCGATCGTGACGCCGAACAGGCTCCACTGGGCCGCCCACTCGAGGTTCCAGGGCAGCTTCGCGGCGCCGCCGAAGGGCGACAGGCGCCCGGTCCAGCCGCAGCCGGTCGCCCAGGTCACGAGGTCGGGCCGGCACTGGACGGACACCGTCTCGCCGTCCCAGTCCGAGGCGATCGTCGTGCCCACCCGACCGCAGTTGGGGCACACGATGCCCACCGGCAGCCAGTGGTCGGGGTGCTGGACGTTGGCGACGCGGCGGTAGATGTCGCGCACGACGGCGGCTCGGTCCAGCGCGGTCCGGACGAACGGGTCCATCCGGCCGGTCGGGTAGATGTCGCTCATCCAGTAGTAGCGGTCGGGGTGGATGCCCAGGCCCGCGAACACGTCGATGAACGTCTGCGCGTGGTGCCGGGCGTAGGAGGCGTGGCAGTCGCCCTCCTGGTCGGGGATGTGCGCCAGTGGCACGCCCATGTACCGCTCGACCGCGTCGGGCGTGAGCAGCGCCTGGGCGTCCATCGAGTCCATGTCGTCCACGCCGTAGAGCAGCGTGGTCTCGAGGCCGCGGCTGCGCAGCGCCCGCGTGATGACGTCGAGGATGACGGGGCCGCGGAGGCTGCCGACGTGGACGGTCCCGGACGGGGTCTTGGAGTCGTTGACGACCTGCGGGCCCTCGACGGAGGCGGCGAGTTCGTCGGCCCAGTCCACGTTCGCGACCCTCAAGAGCCGGCAACCTCAACGAGGTGCCGATGTTCGCCCTCCGAGCGCCGAGGTGAGCTCCTGCGGGCCCTCGGCGCGAGGATTCCTAGCTGATCTCGACGATGGTGTACGAGAAGTCGCCGGCGGGGACCTTCACGACGACCTTCTCGCCCTTGCGCTTGCCGAGCAGCGCGCGCCCCACCGGGGACTCGTTGCTGATCCGGCCGGCGGCGGGCTTCGCCTCGGCGGACCCGACGATGTAGAACGTCTCGGTGCCGTCGTCGCCGTTGACCTTCACCGTGGACCCGATCTGGACGTGGTCGGTCGAGGTGTTCTCGTCGATCAGCGTGGCGTTCTTGATCATCGTCTCGAGGGTCTGGATCCGGCCCTCGACGAACGCCTGCTCATTCTTGGCGTCCTCGTACTCGGCGTTCTCCGAGAGGTCGCCGTGCTCCTTCGCGTCGTGGATCCGCTGCGCGATCTCGGGGCGCCGAATCGCGAGCATCTCGTCGAGCTCCGCTCGGAGCTTGTCGAGGCCGTCCTTCGAGATGTAGGTGGTCTTGTTGTTCACGCGGGCTGGACCCCAGAGGTGCGGTTCGAAGCCGGAACGTCGCCGCTCGGTCGGTTTGAACAAAAGAACCCCGGGCGCGCAACCGGCGCCGCCGAGGTTCGTAGATCGGGCGGAATGGTACCCACGCGGGCCCGTTCCGTCAAAGCGAGGGCGCGGAGCGCGCTCGGATGCTACTCCGCGAGGCCCTCCAAGCGCCGGCGGGCTCGGGCCAGGGCGCCGCGGTCCGCGAACGCCACGAACACCGTGTCGTCGCCGGCGATCGAGCCCACCACCTCCGGCCAGCGCGCCCGGTCCAGCGCCGCCGCCAGCGGGTGCGCGGAGCCGGGCAGGGTGCGCAGGACCAGGAGCGTGCCGGCCTCGCGGATCTCCACCGGCATGTCGCGCAGGAGGATCCGGATCCGGTCCTCGCCGCTCGTCTCGGCCTCGCGCAGGCGCTGCGGGATCGCGTACGTCTGGGTGCCGCCGCGTCCGGTCTTGGTCAGGCCCAGCTCCGCCACGTCGCGGCTGATGGTGGCCTGGGTCGCCCGGAACCCGCGCTCTCGGAGGGCCGCCGCGAGCTCCTGCTGGGTGCGGATCGGGCGCTGCTCGACGAGGTCCCGGATCTCGCGCTGGCGGAGCTGCTTCATGACCTCCACGGCTCGGCCTCTCGTCCGGCCGCTACCGGGTGAGGAACGCGACGACCACCACGGCCGCGAGCGCGACGCGGTACGCGACGAACACGGTGAACGACCGCGTCCGCACGTATCGCAGCAGGACGGCGATGGCCAGGATCCCGGACACGAACGAGGCGACGACGCCCACCGCGAGCGGCACCACCTCGACCGCGCCGGCCTGGCCCGCCACCAGCTTGTAGCTCTCGTAGACGACGGCCATCGCCGTGATCGGGGTGGCCATCAGGAAGCTGTACCGGGCGGCGTCCGCGCGGTCGAGGCCGGCGAACAGGCCCGCGGACATGCTGATGCCGGACCGGCTGATGCCCGGGATGAGCGCGATGGCCTGCGCCGCGCCGATGCCCAGGGCGCCCCGGAACGTGAGCCGGTGGATGGTGTGGGTGCGAGGGCCCCAGCGGTCGGCCAGCCACAGCACCGCGCCGCCGATCACGAGCATCACCGCCACGAGCCCCACCTCGCGCACGTTCTCCTCGATGAAGTCGTTGAGCAGCAGCGCCACGACGGCGGCCGGGACGGTGGAGGCGGCGAGCAGCCAGGCGAGCCGGCGGTCCGGGTCGTCGCGGAACGATCGGTCCCGGAGCGCCGCCAGGCCGGCCGGGACGAGGCGTCGCCAGTCGTCGCGGAAGTAGACCAGCAGCGCGACCAGCGTCCCGCCGTGGAGCACGACCGAGAACGCCAGCGACTCGATGAATGGGTCGTCCCAGCCGAACAGCGCCGGGATGATGATGTGGTGCCCGGACGACGAGATCGGCAGGAACTCCGTGAGTCCCTGCGCGATCCCCATCACGAGGGCTTGCAGGATCGAATCCATCGTCACGAGCCCTCGAGCCGGAGTGCCGCGGCCGCCGCCTGGCGCGAGGCCACTAGCGGATGAACAGCGGGGCGAGCACCAGCGTGATCGTCGCGAGCAGCTTCACGAGGACGTGGAGCGACGGGCCGGCGGTGTCCTTGAACGGGTCGCCGACGGTGTCGCCGACCACGGCCGCGGCATGGGCGTAGCTGCCCTTGCCGAGCACGTTGCCATTGTCGTCCAGGAGGTGGCCGGACTCGATGTACTTCTTGGCGTTGTCCCAGGCCCCGCCGCCGTTGTTGAGGACGGTGGCGAGCAGGACGCCCGCGATGGTGCCGACCATCAGCAGTCCCGCGACGGCCTGGTAGCCCAGCAGGAGCCCGACGGCAACCGGCGTCGCGACGGCGACCAGGCCCGGGGCCACCATCTCGCGCAGGGCGGCGCGGGTCGTGATGTCCACGACCCGGGCGTAGTCCGGCCGCTGGGTGTAGTCCATGATCCCGGGCATCTCCCGGAACTGGCGACGCACCTCGACGATGATCGACTGGGCGGTCTTGCCCACGGCGCGAATCGCGAGGCTGCTGAAGAAGTACACGAGCATCGCGCCGATGAGTGCGGCGACGAAGACGTTGACGTCGGCCAGGTCGACCGCCTCCATGATCGCCTTGCCCTGGCGCTCGAGGATCAGGTTGACCTTGTCGATGTACGCCGAGAACAGCAGGAACGCGGCCAGCGACGCCGAGGCGATCGCGTAGCCCTTGGTGAGCGCCTTGGTCGTGTTGCCCACCGCGTCGAGGCGGTCGGTGATCTCGCGGGCGCCGGCCTCGGCCCGGCTGAACTCGGCGATGCCGCCGGCGTTGTCGGTGATCGGGCCGAAGGTGTCCATCGCCAGGATGTAGGCGGTGGTCATGAGCATGCCCATCGTGGCGACGGCAGTTCCGAAGATGCCACCCCGCTCGCCGAGCCCGGACTGCGCGCCCAGCCAGTGGCTGGCCAGGAGGGCAACGCCGATCGTGATCGCGGTGACGAATGTCGTCTCGTAGCCGACCGCGGTGCCGCTGATGATGTTCGTGGCCGGGCCGGTCTTCGAGGCTTCCGCGATCTCGCGCACCGGGCGGAACGAACCTGCGGTGTAGAACTGGGTGATGTAGACGAACGCGACGCTGGTCGCGAGGCCCACGACGCCGGCGGCGAAGAACCAGACCCAGGTGGGGATCCCGTTCTCGCCGACGCTGCCGACCGTCTGCATCGTCTGGCTGGTGACGAACGCGAGCGCGACCACGGACAGGATCGTGGTGACCCAATACCCTCGGTTGAGGATGTTCATCGGGTTCTCATCCTCGCGGCCGCGGATGAAGAACGCGACGGAGATGATCGTGGCCAGGAGGCCGAACCCGCGGATGATCAGCGGGAAGAAGATCCACGCCGACGGGTTGGGCCAGCCGAGGTCGAGCGCGATCTTGTACACGCCGACGCCCAGGATCATGGCGCCGATGTTCTCGGCGGCGGTGGACTCGAACAGGTCCGCGCCACGGCCGGCGCAGTCGCCGACGTTGTCGCCCACGAGGTCCGCGACCACGCCCGCGTTGCGGGGGTCGTCCTCGGGGATGCCCGCCTCGACCTTGCCCACCAGGTCCGCGCCGACGTCGGCGGCCTTGGTGTAGATGCCGCCGCCGAGCTGGGCGAACAGGGCGACGAAGCTCGCCCCAAAGCCGAAGCCGACGATCAGGAACGGTGCCTGCTGGACGGTCGCCTCGCCGAGACCCCCGAAGGCCGCGAAGATGCCCCACACGCCCAGCAGCGACAGGGCGACGACCAGGAACCCGGAGACGGCCCCGCCGCGCATCGCGACCTGGACCGCCTCGACGAGGCTCCGGCGGGCCGCGGCCGCCGTGCGCACGTTCGACTTGACGCTGATGTACATGCCGATGATCCCGGAGGCCATCGAGCACGCGGCCCCGACGAGGAACGCGACGGCCGTCCGCCAGCCGAGATCGACGCCGAAGATGTCGGTGTCGGCGACCTCCTTCGTCTCGAACACGGTGATGATCAGGAAGATCGCAGCCGCCCCGACGAGCGCGAGACCGCCGATCGTCGTGTACTGGCGACGGATGAAGGCGACCGCGCCCTCGAAGATCGTGCCGGCGACGTCGACCATCTCCTTGGTGCCGGTGTCCCGGGAGAGCACGTCGCGCGCCAGGTAGAGCGCGAACAGGATCGCGGCGAGTCCCGCGATCGGGATGATCCACTGGAGCGCGTCGGCCATCGGGGTTTGCAGAGCCTCCTACGCAGGGTTCGGACGCCGGTGACGTGATGTGGTCCCCGTCGCGGGCCGGTTCGAGGACGGGCACGGGCACCCGCGCGACGGATCGGGCTGTCGCCGGCGGGGCTCGGAACACAGGGGAGCCCGCGCGTCGGCGGGCTGAGTGTATGGCTCGCCCGTGGACGGGGTCAAACGCGAATCGGGCTCCACCGGATGCCATCCACTGGGCGCCACCGTTTATGCAGCCTGGGGCCCCGGAAACACGCGCTCCCGGCGGGTCCGGCCCCCCGTCCCTATACTCCCCGCTCGATGGACAAGCGTTCTGGCCTGGGTTGTCTCTTCGAAGTCGTCGAGACGCTCGTGCTCACCCTCGTCATCTTCTTCGTCATCCAGACGTTCGTCGCCCAGCCCTACCAGGTGCAGCAGAACTCGATGGAGCGCACCCTGGAGCCCGGGCAGTACGTGCTGGTCGACAAGCTCACCCCGCGCTGGGACACGTACGGGCGCGGCGACGTCGTCGTGTTCAACCCGCCGCCCAGCTGGACGGACGACCCGACGCCGTTCATCAAGCGCGTCATCGGCCTGCCGGGCGACACCGTCGAGGTCAAGGACGACGGGCGCGTGTACATCAACGACGTCGCGCTCGACGAGCAGTACACGTTCAAGGACGACGAGGGCATCAACGAGCCAACCACGGCGTCGCTCGACCAGCGGCGCTGGGTGGTGACCGAGGGCGAGCTGTTCGTGATGGGCGACCACCGCCAGAAGTCCGCCGACTCGCGCGTGTTCGGCCCCATCAAGACCACCGACGTGATCGGCCGCGCGTTCCTCCGCTACTGGCCGATCTCGACGATCGCCATCCTCCAGACGCCGTCCTACCCGGAACTCCCGGCGGCCCCCTGACGGGCCGGGCTGCGCCGTGACCCCCGTCCTCGTCGCCCTCGGGGTGGTCGTGGCCGCCGGTGCGGTCGTGGGCGTGAGCGCACGCGAGCCGCGGTTCGCGGTCCTGGGCGTCCTCGTCGTGCTGCTCGCCTCCGCGTACGTGGCGGACCCGCTGCCCGGGACCATCGCCCTCGGTGCCCGCCTCGTCGGCGCGGTGCTGGGCGGCTACCTGCTGTGGATCGCCCTGCGCCGGGCCGCGGCGCCCACCGCCGGCTCGCGCATGGGCTGGCCGGGCGGCGCCGCGATCGCCGTGGCGGCCTTCGCCGCCGGCTGGCTCGCCGGCGATGCCGTCGCTGGCGCGTTTGCCGCCGTCCCGGGCGAGGGCCCGACCACGGGCGTCACCGCGGCGTCGCTCGTGGCCGGCTCGCCGGTCGCCCGCGCCGGGCTGGGCGCCGCGTTCGCGCTCATCGCCCTCGCGGCGGGGCCGGTCATCGTCGGCCGGGACGTGCTCCGCCTGGGGCTCGGGCTGCTCCTGTTCGTGGCCGCGACGGAGCTCCTTCGGAGCGCCCTCGTCGGGCGCGCCGACGACGTGGTCGAGCTCGCGTTCGCGCTGCTGACCGCGCTCGCCTGTGCCGGCGTGGCCGTCATCGCGAGGCGGTCGCTGCGCATCCACGGGGACCTCGTGCTCCGCTCCCAGTCGGCCCGCGAGACCGCCGTCCGGACGCGTGTGGTGGACGAAGCGCACCCGCTGAGGCCGGAGCGATGACGCTGGCCGTGCTCCTGGCCGTCGGAGGACTCGGGGCGGGGCTCGCGGCGTGGGGCGGGGCTCGCGGAGGCACCGCCGCGCGGTTCGGGGCCGTCGCCGGTGCGCTGGCGCTGCTGATCGTCCTCGCGCTCGCCCTCGCGATGGACGCGGGGCGGGTCGGCGACACGGACGCGGCCTCGCAGACCGGCGCGTTCTTCGACGGCCGCATCGTGGCCACGGACTACGTGCGCCTGGTGGTCGCGCTGTGGGCCCTCGATTCGGTGCTCGTGGTCGCCATCGCGTGGCTGCTGGGCGGGCTCCTCGCGCTGCGCGGGCTGCTGGGGGCGACCCTGGCCGCCATCGTCGGCGGCACGGTGGCGCTGGGCGCGACCTCGCTGACCCTCGGCGTGCTGGCCGCGGCGGCGACGGGGCTGGCCTCGGTGGTGGTCGTCGTCGCCGCCGAGCGGCCGTCGGCCGTCCCGACCGCCGCGCGGGAGCTGCGGGCCGCGCTGGGCACGGGCGCGCTGCTGCTGGGGGCGATCGCCATCTCGCCGGTCGCCGGCGCGCTCGCCCTGGGCGAGGGCTCCGCGGGGTTCGACGACGGCGGTGCCACCCTGGCCGCCACCGCCAACGGCGAGGCCGGCGGGGTCCTCGGGATCGCAGCGCTCGGGATCGTGCTCGCCGTCGGCGTGCGGTTGGGCGCCATCCCGTTCCACCTCCGCGTGCCGCGGCTGACCGACGTCTCGCCTCCGGTCGCGTCGCCGTTGCTGCTGGGCTGGCTGTCGCTGCCGCTCGCGGTGGCCGGGCTGGCCGCGCTCGACCGGCTGGTCGCGCCGCTCGCGCTGCCGCTGGACGGCGAGCGGGCGATCATCGTCGCGTTCGCGTTCCTGACCCTGGTGGCCGGGGCCCTGGCGGCGTTCCTCGCGGACGACCTGCGGCACTCGGTGGGCTATCTCGTGATCGCGGACGGCGGCCTCGTGCTGCTCGGGCTGGCCGCGCTGGATCCCGCGGCGTGGGGCCCCACCCGCGTATGGCTGGTCGCGCTGGCCGCCTCCAAGACGGCCGTCGCGGCGTGGGCGGCCGTGATCGAGGCTCGGTTCGAGACACGCAGCCTCCCCGACCTGCGCGGCTGGATCCGGCGCGCGCCGATCCTGGCCGCGGGCCTGCTGCTCGCGATGGTGGCGACGTTCGGGCTGCCGGGCTGGATCGTGTTCGGCGCGCGCGGCGACCTCGCCCGGCTGGCCGCCGGCGCGCCCTGGGACGCCGTGCTGGTCGTGGCCGGGTTCCTGACCCTGCCCGCCTACCTGCGGCTGCTGGCCATCGGGGCCGGGCCGCCGTCGAGCCCGGTCGCGCGGGCAGCCCCGGAGCGGATCATGCGCCGGCGACGGCCCCAGGAGGCGCTGCCGGTCGAGCTGGAGGGCGCTGGGCCGGCGGTCACCGCCGGAGAGG
>CAYJOH010000016.1:0-14451 GCA_964371685.1 uncultured Anaerolineaceae bacterium | reverse complement strand
GGCGCGGCCCCTTCCAGGTTCACGCGATGGCTCGCCGGGTCAAGGCCCGACGATCCGGCCCTCCACCACCGGTCCGACCGGCGAGTGGGCGGCCACGTAGTCGATCGCGACCTCGAGCAGGCCGTCGCCCGGCTGCAGCACGTTCGTGCCCTGGCCGAGCACGGTGTAGCCGTCGCCGCCGCCGAACATGAAGTCGAGGGTGACGAGCCGGACCGTGTCCGCCGCCCCGATCGGGGTGGCGGGGCCGGCGATGCCGTCCGGCGTCTTCCACATGCCGGTGACGACCGGGGTCGTCCCGCTGCAGCTGAAGGTCACCTTGAGGCCCGAGACCTGCGGGAAGCGCCCGGTGCCGCCGGAGAACGCCGGGTCGCAGAACGGGGTGAACCCGTTGAGGAACGCCGTCTCCAGCTGGGCCCCGGTGAGCGTGAGGATCGTGGTGCGGTTGCCGAAGGGGAGGACCGAGAACATCTCGCCCCAGGTGATCTCGCACGCGCCCTCGCCCGCCGTGGGCGGGCTGCAGTTGAGGTCGGCCCGGAGGCCGCCCGAGTTGGTGTAGGCGGCGTCGACGCCCGGGTACTTCTCGCGCATCGCATCGGCCACCATGTTGCCCATCGCCGACTCGAACAGCCGGGTCGGGGCGCGCTTGATGTCGAACTGCTGGGTGCCGATGACCTGGTTGCGGAGGATCGCCGTCTCGGCGTTGGCCGCATCAACGATCGCCTTGACGTCGGGCCGCGGCGCGACGCCGATGGTCTTGGCGACCCGCGTCGCGCCTCCGGCCCAGACGACGTCGCCGCCCTTGACCATCAGCTGCAGCACGGAGTAGCTGGCGCCGGCGTTCATGCCCTCGGTGATCAGGATGTCGCCGCGCATCAGGTTCGAGATGCGATGGGTGTGGCCAACGATCATCGCGTCGACCGTGGTGTCCTGGAGCTGGTCCGCGATCGCGAGGATCGGGCCCTCCCAGTCGGTGCCCGGCGTGGTGCCGATCGGGTTGGTGCCCACGTTCGTGCCCTGGTGGATCACGACGATCTGGACCCTGACCCCGAGCGCCCGCAGCCGGTTGGACTCCGCCTTGATGCGCGGCCCCTCGTCGAGGAACGAGAGCCCGGCCGTCGCGCCCGCCGAGACGAGCTGCGGCGTCTCCTCGAGCTCGGCGCCGATGACGCCGACCTTGACGCCGTTGATCTTGAACACCACGGACGGCTTCACCCAGCTGGGCGCCTTGCCGGTCGCGGTGTCCACGATGTTGGTGGCGAGGAACGGGAAGTCGGCGCGTGCCTGCTGCGCGAGCAGCCGGGCGACGCCGTAGTCGAACTCGTGGTTGCCGTACGAGGTCGCGTCGAGGCCCCAGGCGTTCTCGACGTCGATCGCCGGCATGTCCTGGAGCAGGCCGGAGTTCGCGGGCGAGGCGCCCACGTTGTCGCCCGCGGCCAGGATCAGCCCGGGCTTCGGCAGCCGCGCGAACTCCTCGTCGAACATGGTCCCGAGCTGCGCCGCCCCGCCCACGGACGAGTTGACCCCGTCGAAGGCGAGCGTCGTCGGGTCGAGCTGGCCGTGGAAGTCGGTCAGCCCCACGATCGAGATCGGCTTGTAGCTGTGGCCGCCCTTGAGGACGTCGAGCAGGACGCGGCCCTGGCTGTGCTGCGGCTCGGGGACACCCAGGATGAACGCGAGGGTCGGCGCGAGGTCGATCGTCGACGCCTTGACGGGCCCCTTGTCGATCCCGGCGCCGCCGGCCAGGAACGACGCCCGCATGTTGATGTTGGCGCCCAGGTCCATGACGTCCGGCACGTAGCCGTGCTGGCCGAAGAAGTGCGACGCGGAGATCAGTGTCCCCGGCGTCGCCGCATCGAACTGGTACGGCGGATAGGAGAACACGACGAGGTCGCCGGTCCGGGTCGGGTGCGCCATGTCGCTGGTGCTGCCCGGGCCGTTGGGGATGTAGCGGGCCTCGGCCTTGGTGAACGCGCGGTCGATGACCTTCCAGCCCTCGGCATCGCCGTCGTGGGTCCAGTCGTTGGGGTCGGTCAGGGCGAGGAACGCCGCCTTGATCTGGGCGACGGTCGCGTCGACCTGGTTGGCGGGGATCTGCGTGGTGCCCGCCGCGAGCGGATCACGGCCGGCCACGTTGAGGTAGACCTGGACCGTGCCGCCGGCCCAGCAGGCCTTCGCCTTGCCGAGCGTCTCGCCCGTGGCCAGCCGGCAGTTGGAGGTCTGGGGCGCGGACAGCAGGCCGAGGTCGACCAGCACCTTGCTGGCGTCGATCGCCAGGAACTGCGGCGCGAACCCGTGGTCGGAGGCCACGAAGGTGGTGGGGTTGCGCCCCATCAGCCTCCGGGCGAGCGTGAGGGTGGCGTCGGCCCCCTTGTAGGCGGCCTTGATGAAGCCCTCGCGGGCGGCCACGCGGCCGTCCGGGTTGCCGTCGAGGTCGACGTCGTCGTAGGCAGGGTTCGCGGCCCCGCCCGGGAGCTTGGGCGACACGAGGCCCAGGAACTGGTGCTGGAACTCGTCCGTGGCCGGGTAGCCCGCCAGGAGCAGGTCCGGCTGGTACGTCCTGACGACGTAGCGGAGCATCGGCTGGTGCGCCGTCGCCCAGAAGAGCCCCTGCTCGACGTACGTCTCCTCGCTCGTGATCCCCGCCTCGAGGATCGCGAAGTCGGCGGCGGTGGAGGTGGGGAACTCCGCGGCCAGGAACTCGTCGAACTCGGTGTAGCCGGGCTCGCCGGGCCAGGTCGGCCAGCTGGCGATCGCGCGGGTCACCGAGGTGTGGAACAGCCGGACCCGGGACAGGTCGCCGGTGAGCTCCTCGACCTTGAGCAGCATGCCAGCCGTCTTGCCGGCCAGGCCGCCGCCCACGATCGTGACCTTGACGTCTGCCCACTGGCCCTTGCCCAGCGTGGCGACGGCGTCGGCGCCGTTCTTGGTCGGCGAGAACAGGACCTTGTCGTAGTTGGTCGTGCCATCGTTGGTGCTGTCGAAGATGTAGGCGTTCTGCCCGTACTTGTCGACCCCGAAGTCGAGGACCCGCAGCCGCATCTCCTTGGCCGGGCTGTTCGAGGCCGGCACGTTGGTCCAGCCGGCGGCGTCGGTCGGCGCGGCGCCGGCGAACGGCGCCTGGCCCGCGTATCCGGCCGGGTGGTCGAACTGGAGGCCGAACGCCCCGATGAACGCAGCGTCGTCGAACAGGACGTCTCCCGGGCCGCCGGTGAAGTTGGTGGCCACGCCGCGACCCGACAGGAACGACCGGAAGTCGATCGTGGGGCCCTGGGTCGACGCACCGCGGCCGCCGGCCCACTCGACCTGGGCGACCTTGAGGCCGCCGCGCTCCGCGCTCTGCGCGAGCGACTCGGCCTGCAGCACACCGGCGTCGAAGGCCGAGGTCCGGTTGGTGAACACGGTGCCGCTGCGGTGGAACGTGTTGTTGGTGGAGCCCGTGACGCCCGGCCACGCCCCGGTGGCGAGGCTGAACCAGCCCGCGCCCGTGTTGGGCGGTGCCTGGCTCAGCAGGCCGTTGCCGGATGCGTAGGAGCCGTGCTTGAGGAACGAGGCCATCGTCGGCAGCAGGCCCTGCTTCGCATACTTCGCGACGATGTCCTGTCGCAGGCCGTCGGCGGCGAAGAAGACCGCCGTGTCGGACGGCGCCCCCTTGCCGCCGTGGGCGGCGACGGTGGCCGGCGCCGCGACGAGCGAGACCAGCAGCGCGACGACGGCCAGCAGCAACGTCGAACGCCTCAACGAGGAACGAACCACAGGGATACCTCCAAGGCCTACGGGGCACACGCGGCTGATTGGGGTGGCGGGACGGCCATGCTCGAGGCCGGGACCGTGGGGATCGTGCGACACCGCCGATAACGGCGCGTCAACGCCGGGTCAACGTCACGGCGGGCGGTCGCGGCATGGCTCGTCGCGAAGCGGGAACTCCAACCGCGCGACCACGCCGAACCGTGGGACGCGCGGGACGCACTCCTCCTCCTGCGATGGAACGGGGTGGTTCCGAGGGGTGCATGGTAGTCGCCCGCGCCACGACACGCGCGCCCCGTTTCGGGCCGCCGGTGCGGGGACGCACCACATGCGTGGCCTCCCGGCGGAGGCCCGGCCGGGATGCACCGAGCCCGCCGGCGGGGCCGACGGGCTCGGGGTGCCAGGTGTGTGTCGGGGATGCCGGCGTGGCCGGCCCCGTGGCTACCGGAGGCTGTCGATCAGCCAGTCCGCGTCGGCGATGAGCAGCGCCGCGGCAGCTGGCGAGATGGTCTTCCCGGACTGTGCCCTGACCTGGGCGATGAACGCCGAGAGCTTGTTGATCGCGGCGCTGTCCCGGCCGACCATGATCAGCTTCTGCGCCGAGCTGAGCTTGGCGAGCAGGCTGGTCCGGATGCCGGCCCTGGTGATGTCGCCCGAGGCGTAGAGCTCGTTGACCAGCGCCTTGAGGCTGGTCGCGGTCGCCCTCACCGTGAAGGTGACGCTCTTGGTCGCCTCGTTCCATGCCATGTCCACGGCCGTCACGGTGAACGTGTGCTCGCCGAGGGTCAGGGTGAGCAGGTCGATGACCTGCCCGTCCACCACCGGCACCCCGTCGAGCTCGGCCTCGACGCTCCGGATACCGGAGACGTCGGTGACGGCGAAGTCGATGGGCAGGTTCGCAGTGTGCGCGTACGCCTTCGCCTTGGGCGAGGCGACGGTGATCGCCGGCGCGGTGGTGTCGGTGACGAAGACCAGCCGGCCCTCGACCGCCGGCGAGACCGGCGCCGTCTGTGCGTCGACGTACTCGATGACCGCGTCGCGCACGTAGAACTGCGTGTCGGCGACGATCTGGTCGAGCGGCCACAGGGTCGCGCCGCCCTCGCTGAAGTTGCAGGCTCCGGCCGCCAGGTAGTTGACGGTCGAGACCCGGTAGTAGGTGGATGCGTCGGCGAAGTCCACCTCATCGCCGTCGATGGCGAGCGACATGACGTACTGCTTCGCCGAGTCGTAGGCCTCCGGGTACCGGTCGTTGTAGGTGATCGTCCCGATGGCGTCGGTGTCGAGCATGCAGGTCGTGTAGTACGAGTACCCGCCGTAGCCCGGCACGTGCTTGTAGTAGTAGAAGTTGCGGTAGGCCCGCTCGAGGACTGCCTTGAGCTGCGGCCCGTTCATCTCCAGGACGACCAGCGAGTTCTCGTACGGCATGGCCGCGAACATGTCGCTGACCTTGAGCTCGTACGGGTCGGCCGGCGTGGCCCCGTCCGCGATGCGCCGGTTGGTCATGGCGCCGGACAGGTGGACGTCGACCGGGATGCCCTCGCTCTCCAGCTTCCAGACCGCGGCATCGGCCTGGAGGTTGGCGCCGTTGGTCTCCTCGGTGAACGCCAGGGTGGTGTCGATCGGCACGGTGGTCTCGCCGATCACCGTGTTGTTGTAGGCGGTGATGAGGTCCTGGTACGGCTGCACCAGGGCCACGGTCGCGGGATCCTCGACCGTGGCGATCGGGACCGGGATGTAGCGCCCGGCGCTGGACACGACCTCGTAGCCGCCGCCCGCCTTGGGCAGCAGGCCCAGCGAGACCTGGCCCAGGTTCGTGTTGTAGCGGTACGCCTGGGTGACGATCACCGGCTCGTTGTCGGGGTTGGACACGAACGTCGGCAGGAACTTGTAGTCGCCGTACCCGGAGACCGGGTTGGTGTGGCTGTGGCCGCCGATGATGGCGTCCACGTCCGGCACCTGGGTGGCGAAGTAGGTGTCGACGTTGTTGTCGACCTCGACGCTCCTGGGATCGGTCGTGAACCCGATGTGGGTCAGCGCGATGACGACGTCGTTTGACGCCTGGAGCGTCGTGGCGTAGTCCTTGCCGGCCTGGATCGGGTCGCTGAACGTGAGTCCGGCGATGTTGCTCGGCAGCTCGTAGCTCGGCACGCGGTGGTTGCCGATGCCGAGGATGGCGACGTCGATGCCCTCGGGGCCGACCGTCGTGGTCGTGTACGGCTCCACGGGCACCGCTGCCAGGCCGTACGCGCCGCTGTCCGAGATGTTGGCCTGGAGGAGCGGCATGGTCGCCTGCCCGAGGGTCGAGAAGACGTCCTTGCCGAAGTTGAACTCGTGGTTGCCGAGCGTGTACGCGTCGTATCCGACCGCGTTGAACGCCTTGATCAGCGGGTTGATGCTCATCTCGGGGGACAGCACGGTGCCGTCCGCCGCGTAGCCCAGGCCGGCGCTCTTGAAGTAGTACATCATCGAGTCGCCCTGGATGTTGTCGCCCGCGGTGACCAGCAGGGTGCGGTCGGGGTTGTGCGCCCGCTCCTGGTTGATCAGCGTGACCAGCTGGCTGTAGCCCTGGTAGGTCCCGGACTTGAGCAGCCGGCCGTGCGAGTCGTTGTGGTGCAGGATCGTCAGCGGGACGACCTCGTCGGCCTCGTAGGTGTCGTCGCCGTCGCCGTTGCGGGTGACGCGCCCGTCGAGGGTGCCGTCGCCGTCGGGTCCCTTGTAGGGGTTGACCGCGGTGTAGGTGGCGCTCACGTACGCGTTGACCGCATTGAGCATGTCGCCCCAGTACGTGACGTTCTTCAGGTACTTGAACGGCACGTAGCCGTCCTGGCCGGCCGGGGCGAGGAACTCGTTGGTGCCGACCTTGTAGGTCTTGGCGGCGTCGAGCGGCTCCCACACGTGGGTTGCCTTGTTGTAGACCTCGACGTCATACGCGCCCCACGCGTACGGCTGCGGGCCGGGCTGGGCGTCGCTGTAGCGGAAGAACTTGAACCGCATGCCGGACGGCTGGATGGACCCCTTGAACAGGGTCGCCGACTGGTTGAGCAGGTCGTAGACCTGCGCCCCGGTCATCGTCCCGACCGCCGTCGCGTTGCCGAACGGCAGGATCTGGAACATCTGGCCGTAGGTGAGGAGCATCGGGTCGTGCGTCCACAGCCCCTCCGCCTGGCAGTCGGCCGCGGTGCTCGTCCAGATCCAGTTGCCGGAGCCCGCCGGGTCCTCCTTGTCGCACCAGTCGATGCGGATGCCGCCGGCGTTGTTGAAGAACATGTCGACGTCGTTCGTGGCGTCCGCGTCCGCGTTGAGGGCGCCGTAGATCGCGTCGTCCACGAAGTCGCCCATCATGTTGTCGCCGTTGTAGTCGCGCAGCAGGTCGACCTGGCTGTAGCCGACGGGCTGGTTGATCAGGGCGACGTAGGCCGGGTCGGTGGCGTAGTCGTCGACCAGCGCCTGGATCGTCGGATCCTGCGGGTCGCCCGTGCCCACGACGAGGCGCGACCAGTTGACGGTGACCGCGCCGGCCGGCGTCACGGTGATGTCCGCGCGGCCGACCTTGCGGCCGGCGTAGTGCGCCTGGACCACGGTGGTGCTGCCGACCATCTGGGCCGCGGTGACGTCCGTGTGGCTGTGGCCGCCGATGATCAGGTTCGCGGGCTTGCCCGCGTCGATCAGCATCTGGGCGAGGGTCTTGTCGCCGTAGACCGTGAAGCCGTAGCCGTAGCCGCCGTCGTTGAGCCCGTTGTGGCTCAGGATGACGATCACGTCGGACTCGGCCTTGACGGCGTCGTAGTAGTGGAGGATCGACTCCGCGGGATCGCGGAAGCACAGGCCATCGGTCGCCTCGGCGATCGTGATGTACGGCGTCTCCACCGACCCGACGCCGATCACGCCGACCTTCACCGCGTTGGGGGCCGTGCCGACCGTGAACACCTCGTACGGCGTCACGCTCGCGTTGAGCGGCTCCCACGTGCAGGCCCCGCCGGCGTCCTTCTTGGTGACGTTGGCCGAGATCATCTGGACCGGCGTTTCGTCGCCGGCCGCGGCCGCCTCGGCCTGCGTGATCCGGTCCCCGAGGACGCCCTGGCCCCAGTCGAACTCGTGGTTGCCGAGCGTCGCGGCGTCGTAGCCGAGCGTCCGGTAGTAGTCGATCGTGGGCAGGCCGTCCTGGATGTTGGACAGCAGGCTGCCCTGCATGATGTCGCCGGCGTCGAACAGGAGCACCTTGTCGGCGCCGACCGTCGATCGCACGCCCTCGACCGTGTTGGCGACCCGCGCGGCCCCGGGGTTCGACCCGGCCGGCTCGAGGTTGCCGTGGAAGTCGTTGGTGTGCAGGATCGTGAACGTCACGTCGCTGCTGGGAGCGGCGATCGCAGGCGCCGCACCGAGTGACGCCACGAGCGCCACAACGGCCAGCAGCAGGATCGGCCGGGATCGTCTCACCGGGGCACCTCCGCAATGAGGGCACGCGGGGACGCACCTGGCCCGCCCTCTCCGCGGACCAGCACAAGGCACGCCATGACGCTACACCGCGCCGGGTTGCGCGAGCACGGCCGAACGGCCGCCGAATCGCGCCCGATGGCCCCTTACCGTCGCCGATGCGCCTGCCGTGGTGCCTGGGCGCACCGCGGCGTGCGTCCGGCGCGCGGATTCCGGACCCGCCGCCAGCGTGCGTCCGGTGCACGGATTCCGGACCCGAGCGTCGTCGCCGTGCGTCACGCGCACGTCCGCGGCAGGAATCGGGCCCGCAACAGGCCCTGGGACGTCGCGGCCGTGCGTGCTGCGGACGCTCACGGCACCTGGGCACGGATTCCGTGCGTGGCACGCACGGCGAGCCCGGGCCTGGCGGTGTACACGGAGGCGCCGCCTCGGGGCACGTGCCGGCCGCGGATCGGGTACGGGCCTGGTAAGGGCCGGTTGAGCGGGGCGCGGCAGGCTTCGCCCGCATGGAGACCGTGCCCCACCCGTCGGTTGCCGAGCGGCTCGCCCGGCTCGCGGCGGACCAGCGCGCGGCCGCCACGGCGCCGCCGGGCCCCGTGCTGTGCGTGGCGCCCGCCGGCTCGGGCAAGACGACGACGCTGGTCGCTCGCGTGGCCTGGCTGGTGGACGGCGGCCGAGACCCGGGGACGATCACCGTGGTCGCGTTCAACAAGCGCGCGGCGGAGGAGCTGACGGCGCGCCTGGACGCGGCGCTCGCACCGCTCGGCGTGGCGGCGGGCGCGGTCCGCGTCCGGACCTTTCACGCCCTGGGCCGCGAGCTGCTCGCCGAGGCGGGGGTTGCCGTGGATCCCCTGGTCGACCGCGACGAGCTGCTGCGCGAGCTGTGGCCCGAGACGACGCCGGCGGATCGTGGCCGGCTGGACCTCGCGTTCTCGCGGCTCAAGCTGGACCTGCGGATCACGGCGGACGAGGTCGCGACCGATCCTGCGCCCGGGCCCGTCGCGCGGGCGTTCATCGCGTACGAGCGAGCCGTCGTGGCCTCGGGCGGCGTGGACTTCGACGACCTCGTCGTGCGCGCGCTGCGCCTCCTGCACGCGGACGCGGCGGTGCTCGCTCGCTGGCGCCGGCGGTGCGCGGAGCTGCTGGTGGACGAGGCGCAGGACCTGGACCGGACGCAGCTGGAGCTCGCGCTGCTCCTGGCGGCGCCGGCGAACCGGGTGTTCCTGGTGGGCGACGACGACCAGACGATCTACGGCTGGCGGCTGGCGGACGTGCGGCGGGTGCTGGGGCTGGCCGGGTCGCTGCCCGGGCTGCGCCGGGTGGACCTCGTGACCAACTACCGGTGCCCGGCGCCGGTCGTGGCGCGGGCGGTCCGGCTCGTGGAGCACAACACGGAGCGGTTCGCGAAGCGGATCGTGGCCCGGCCGGGCGCGACCGGCCGGCTGGTGCTGGCGCCGGACGCGTCGGACGAGGTGCCGCGGATCCGGCGGGCGATGGCGACCTGGCCCGCGGATGACGGGTCGCGGGCGGTGCTCGCGAGGACCAACCGGGAACTGCTCGCCGCGGTCATCGCGGCGCTGGAGCTCGGCCTGCCGTTCCGGGCGCCGGACCTGCCGCTGCCGGTCGAGGACCCACGGCTCGACGGGCTCCTGGGCCGGCTCGACGGACTCGCCGACGCGTGGCCCGGCGCGCCCCTGCTGCCGCTGCTGGGGCGCCTGCGCGACGAGGTCGCGAGCATGGTGCCCCCGGAGGGCGAAGCCACGGATGGGGCCGCCCCCGCCGAGGACGGGCCGACGCCGGCGGACCTCGTGACGGCGATGCTCGGCTGGGCGTCGGGGCTCAGTGATCGCGCCGTCGCCACCCTCCGGGCCGCGGTCGCCGCGCGCCGCGACCTGCTCGCCCGTCTCCGCCGCGACGACGCCGCGCTCACGCTGGCCACCGCCCACGGGACGAAGGGCCTCGAGTGGGACCACGTCGTCGTGCTCGCGGACGGCTTCCCCGGGCGCCGCTCGGTCTCGGACGCCGCGGAGCCGGAGCGCGTCCTCGAGGAGGAGCGGCGCCTCGCGTACGTCGCCTGGACGCGGGCCCGGCGGTCGCTCACGCTCCTGTTCGACCCCTCGGTGCCGTCGCCGTTCCTGCTGGAGGCCTTCGACCCGGACGAGCTCGGCGTGGCGGTCGACACCGCCGCCGCCGCGTAGACTTCGCGCGTCGAACGCCGCTCCGACGGAGGCCCCCATGCCCGCCCGCCGCGACGGGTCGGAACCCGTCATCGCCCACGGCTCGGTGTACCTGCGCGCGCCGGAGCGCGAGGACATCCCGGGCTTCGTCGCGTGGCTCAACGACTGGCGCACGTCGCGGACGCTCGCCCTCCGCGCCCCGCTGTCGATCCCGCTGGAGGAAGCGTGGTTCGAGCGAATGCTCGCGGACCAGGGCAAGGGCGGCTACCTGTTCGTCACCTGCCTGCTGGCGGACGACCGGCCGGTCGGCAACATCGGCCTGTTCGACCTCGACCTCGTCAATGGCAGCGCCGGGCTCGGCGTCCTGATCGGCGAGGCCGGTGACCGGGGTCGGGGGTTCGGCACCGATGCGCTGCGGGCGATGCTCGGGTTCGCGTTCGGCTTGCTGCGCCTCGAGCGGGTGTGGCTCGACGTGTACGACTTCAACCCCGACGCGCGCCGCCTGTACGAGCGGGTCGGGTTCGTCCACGAGGGCGTCCTGCGCCGGGCGGTCTTCCGCGAGGGCCGGTACGTGGACGTCCACCGCATGGCGATCCTCGCCGACGAGTGGCGAGCCACGCAGGAGGGCGCCGCGGCCGCTGATCGCGCCGCGCCCGGCGAACCCGCCGCAACGTGACGCGCCTCCCGTCGCTCGGCCCGCGCGGCGAGGGCTGGGTCGTCATCCAGTTCGCGCTGCTCGGGCTGGTCGGCATTGCGGGCACCGTGGGGCCGGCATGGGACGGAGCCGCTCGGACCGCCGGGACCGTGACCGGCGTCGTGCTGCTCGGCGCCGGCGGCCTGCTCGCCGTCCGCGGGCTCATCGACCTGCGCGGAGGACTGACGCCGTTCCCCCATCCGCGGGCCGGCGCCGAGCTCGTCGACACCGGCGCCTACCGCCTGGCGCGCCACCCGATCTACGGCGGGCTCGTGCTGGGTGCAGCCGGCTTCGGGCTCGTGACAGCCTCGCCGCTCGCGCTCCTGGGCTCCGCGGCCTTGCTCGCATTCTTCGGGCTCAAGTCCGAACGCGAGGAGGCGTGGCTCGAGGAGCACTATCCCGGCTACCGCCCCTATCGCGCCCGCACGCGCCGGTTGATCCCGTTCATCTGGTAGGGCGCCGAGGATCGCCGGGGCGCGGTTCGGGCACCGAGACGACGTGGACCTCCACGCCCGGCACGGCCGCCGCCAGCCTGTCGATCAGGACGCGGCCGCGCAACCGGTCGAGCACGCCCGGCGGACGGTACGCCAGGACCAGGTGCGTGATCCTCCGGCGCCGGATCACCTCGATCAGCGAGCCGGCGAGGTCCCCCTCGTCCACCCGGATCGTCGTGGCGCCGAGGTCCGCGGCGACCTCGGTCTCCTCGCGGATGGCGCGTGCCCGGAGGTGGTCGCCCTCGCCCGCGGCCGACAGGTCCGGCACGAGCGCGAGGTACACCCCGTGGAGGCTCGCGGCGAGATCCGCCGCACGCCGGACCGCGTGGCCCGTGGCCGGCCCGCCGTCGACCAGGACGGCGACGCGCTCGACGACGGCGCCCAGCTGCCCGGGGCGGCCGGCGGCCACGTCCTCGAGCTCGTCCTCGACCCGGCGGGCGACCGCACGCAGGGCGAGCTCGCGCAAGGCCGTCAGGTTCGGCTCGGTGAAGAACCGGTCCAGCGCGATCGCCGTTCGCTCGGGCGGGTAGACGTTGCCGTGCCGCATCCGCTGGCGGAGCGCGTGCGGGCTCATGTCCACGAGCTCGATCTCGTCCGCATCGGCCAGGATCGCGTCCGGGATCCGTTCGTGCACCGGGGCGCCCGTGATCGTCTCGACCGCGGCCGAGAGCGACTCGAGGTGCTGGATGTTGAGGGTGGTGACCACGTGGATCCCGGCATCCCGGATCAGCTCGACGTCCTGGTGCCGCTTCTCCCTGGGCGCGCCGGGAACGTTCGTGTGGGCGAGCTCGTCGATCAGGGCGACGGTGGGGTGGCGGCGGATCACCGCGTCGGTGTCCAGGTCCTCGATCACGACGCCGCGGTGCTCCACCCGGAGTCGCGGCACGACCTCCAGGCCGACAGCCAGGGCCTCCGTGAGCGGGCGGCCATGGCTCTCGACGAAGCCCACCACGACGTCCGTCCCGCGGGCACGACGCCGGTGGCCCTCCTCGAGCATCTTCCACGTCTTCCCAACGCCGGGCGCCATCCCGAGGTAGACGCGCAGCCGCCCCCGTCCGCTCTCGGTCTCCTGCCGGATGCGCGCCAGCATCTCGTCCGCCGTCGGGCGGACGTCGAACGCGTCGCGCTCGGGATCGGTCATCGCAGGAGCCCGTCCAGGTCGAGGTTCAGCTCGAGCACGTGGACACGCGCCTGGCCGAGGAACCCGAGCAGCGGCCCGTCCGTGTGCCGGGCCACGACGGCGCGGACGTCGTCGACCGCCAGGCCGCGGGCCTCGGCGACCCGCGCAATCTGGTACTCGGCCGCGGCCGGGCTGATGTGCGGGTCGAGGCCCGACGCGGAGGCCGTCACGAGGTCGACCGGGATCGGCCCCTCGCCGTGCGCGGCGCGCAGCCGGTCGACCTCGGCCGCGATCCGGTCGAGGAGGGCCTGGCTGGTCGGGCCGAGGTTCGATCCGGCGGAGCTGCCGGCGTCGTAGCCGGCCGGGTTCTCGTCGGTCACCCCGGCGGCCGAGGGGCGCCCCCAGAAGTACGCCGGGTCCGAGAACGCCTGGCCGATCAGGCTCGAGCCGACCGTCCGCCCGTCGCCGGTCACCAGCAGCGAGCCGTTGGCCTGGCCCGGGAACGCCAGCTGCGCGATCCCGGTGACGAGCGCCGGGTAGAGGGCCCCCGTGATCAGGGTCATGGCGACCAGGAGCGCGAACGCCGGCCACAGGACACGGCGGAGGAAGGTGGTCATCGGTGATCCTACGCGAGATGGAGGGCGGCCACGACCAGGTCGATCGCCTTGATCCCGATGAACGGGGCGACGATCCCGCCGAGGCCGTAGACGAGCAGGTTGCGCTGGAGCAGCACGCTGGCCGGGGCCGCCCGGAAGGCGACGCCCCGCAGGGCCAGCGGGATGAGCGCGACGATGACCAGGGCGTTGAAGATCACCGCCGACAGGATCGCGCTCTGGGGCGTCGAGAGGCCCATGACGTTGAGCGCGCCCAGCTCCGGGTACACGCTCACGAACATCGCGGGCAGGATGGCGAAGTACTTCGCGATGTCGTTGGAGATCGAGAAGGTCGTGATCGAGCCGCGCGTGATCAGCAGCTGCTTGCCGATCTCGATGACCTCCAGCAGCTTGGTCGGGTCGGAGTCGAGGTCGACCATGTTGGCCGCCTCCTTGCACGCCGACGTGCCGCTGTTCATCGCCAGCCCGACGTCCGCCTGCGCCACGGCCGGCGCGTCGTTCGTGCCGTCGCCGGTCATCGCCACCAGGTGGCCCTCGGCCTGCTGCGCCCGGATGAACGCGATCTTGTCCTCGGGCTTCGCCTCGGCGATGAAGTCGTCGACACCGGCCTCCTTGGCGATCGTGGCCGCGGTGCGCGGGTTGTCGCCCGTGATCATCACGGTCCGGATGCCCATCCTGCGGAACTCGGCGAACCGCTCGACGAGGCCCTCCTTGACCGTGTCCTTGAGCTCGATCAGCCCGATGATCCGGCCGTCGGTGCGCATCGCGAGCGGCGTCGCGCCCGCGTCCGCGATCCGGTCGGTCTCGGCCAGCACCTCGGCCGGCACGGACCCGTCCAGGTCGCGGGTGATCGCGTCAACCGCGCCCTTGAGGATCGTGCCGCCGTCCGTGGTCCGGACGCCGCTGGTGCGGGTCTCGGCCCGGAACGGGATCTCCTCGGCGATGGTCGCAGCCAGCGCAGCGTAGCCGGCGTCGTCGTCGGCGCCGGCCGGCCGGCCCAGCTCCGCGAGCCGCTTGCGGGCGAGCCCGACGATCGAGCGACCCTCCGGGGTCTCGTCCCTGATCGAGGCCACCAGGGCCGCCGTGACGGCGTCGGCCTCGGGGACACCCGGTGCGGGGGTGATCGACGCCGCCAGCCGGTTGCCGTACGTGATCGTGCCGGTCTTGTCGAGCA
>CAYJOH010000015.1:0-14644 GCA_964371685.1 uncultured Anaerolineaceae bacterium | reverse complement strand
GCCATGCCCACGGGCGCGTCATCGAGCCGTGACGGGACGGACGCGCTGGCGCCATAGCGCACGGCCGTGCCGTCGGTGACGTCCGGCGCCGCAGCACGCTCCAGCGAGTACAGCGTCGCGGCGTCGATCACCCTCCAGCCCGCCGCCTCGATCTCGCCGCGCAGTCGGTCCGCCGTCGGCCAGTCACGGGCCCGGCGCGCGACGGCGCGGGCCTCGGCGAGGTCCACGACGGCCTGGGGAGCTTCCTCGGTGGGCATGGACCGAGGATACGGTCAGAGGGCTGCGCCTGCCGCGACGACCACGAGCGCCAGGATCCAGGTGTGGGCGATCCCGCTCCACAGCACCGACCCGGTCCGCCAGTCGAGCCAGCCGTAGAGCAGCCCGCCGCCCAGCGTGCTCAGCGTCTCGATCTCCGGCTTGCCCAGGTGCGCGAAGGCGAACGGGAGGGTGGCGACGACGACCGCGATCGGGCCCATCACGCGCAGCAGCGCGAACAGCAGGAACCCGCGGAAGAAGAACTCGGCGGGGATGACCTCCAGCGCCGTGGTGAGGATCACGTCCGGGACGGTCGTCGCCTGCGGACCGTAGTAGCCGGCGAAGGCCGGCAGCCTGGCCAGCGCGAGCACGATCGGCGTCATCACGAGGCAGCCACCCAGTGCCAGCGCGAGGCCGGCGCGTGCGTCGCCCAGCCGCAGCCCGTAGCGGGCCGGCCGGTCGCGCATCACGAGCACGACGATGGCCAGCGGCAGCGCCCCCAGCAGGACGACGCGCGCGATGGCCGCGATCCGCTTCGCGTCCACGGGCGTGGTCGCCGTGAGGCCGGTCACGCCCTCGACCAGCCCGTTCAGCCGGCCGTGGTAGTCCAGCAGCAGGATCAGCGACACCGCGACGATCGCCACCGTCGCGCGGCCCGGCAGCCGGAGCCCGAGGACGCCGACGGATCGCAGGTCGCCGGCGTCCGGCGGGTATGCCGGCGCGGTCGTCAGCCACCGCCACGCCCGCGCCGCAACACCCGTCTCCAACCGCTCCAGCGCGCCGGCCTTCGGCCCCTCGAATGCCTCCATCGGCGCAGCGTAGCGCTCCCGCCACGATCCCGGTGACCTTCGTTGTCCACCCAATGGCCCACCCGGGACAGGCCGTTCGGCCCACAGGGGGGCTTGCCACCGCCCTGCAATCTGTTGTGCAGGCAACAGACCCCGCATCTGAGGGCCCGCCGGTGACCATCGCCGGACGGAGGGGTTGGAGGTACGCGATGCAGATCAGTGGCAAGGTCCATCAGCTGGGTGTCGCGCTCCTGCGCGTGCTGGTGGGCGTGATCTTCCTGTGGGCGGGGCTGGAGAAGGTCCTCGGCTCCGGACCTGAGGGCTTCTCGGCCGCGGGCTTCCTGCAGTTCGGCACGGCCGGCAGCCTCGGCTGGCCGTTCGTGACCGGGGAGGTCGCGGATGGCACGGTGTTCAACCCGACCCACGACGTCTGGGTGGGCCTGGCCGGCAACGCGACCGCGATGAGCATCATCAACGCGCTCGTGCCGGTGGGCCAGATCGGCATCGGCATCAGCCTGATCCTGGGCCTGCTCACCCGCTTCGGCGCGATCATGGGCGCGCTGATGATGCTGTTCTTCTTCCTCGCGGCCTGGGACTTCGAGTTCGGGATCGTGAACCAGCACCTGACCTACGCGCTCATCTGCACGACGCTCGCCGGGCTCGGCGCCGGCCGCTACTACGGCCTCGATGCCGTGCTCGCCGACCGGGTCGCCGGCGGCATCCGCCGGTACGTCATGTCGGGCGAGCCGGCGACCGTCACCTCCTGAACCATCCACGCCGCGGATCGCGCGGTCGAACGCAGCACGGACCGGCGGGCCCCCCCGCCGGTCCGGTGATTCCAGGGTGTTGGCGGCGATCTCGACCGCCTCACGAGCGACCACCGGCCCTTGCCACCCCCGATGGGCGGCGCGATCGTCGCGTCAGGGGCGACCGGAGGGGCCGGCGATGCTGATCACGTTCATCAAGCCCACGCTGGGCCGCCTTGCGGACGGGGCGCCGTTCGTGGACGCGGCGCGGATGGAGCCGCTCCAGCTCGCCGTGCTGGCCGGCCTCACGCCGGCGGGCGTCGACGTCCGGCTGCTCGACGACCGCGTCGACGTCATCGACTACGACGAGCCCACCGACCTCGTCGCGATCACCGTCGAGTCATTCACCGCCCGCCGCGCCTACGAGATCGCCGCGGAGTTCCGGGCGAGACGGGTCCCGGTCGTCATGGGCGGCATGCACGCCACGCTCATCCCCGACGAGGTCGCCGGGCACGCGGATTCGGTGTTCACCGGCGACGCCGAGACGGGCTGGGCGCAGGTCGTCGCCGACGCGCACGAGGGCAGGCTCCGGCCCCGGTACGATGCGCCGGTCGGGCCGCCCCAGCCCGGCGGGACGCTCCCCCGCCGTGACCTGTTCGCGGGCAAGGGCTACTTCCCGCTCACGCTCCTGCAGTTCGGGCGCGGGTGCCGCTACCGGTGCGAGTTCTGCGCCGTCGGGCAGTACTTCGGGCACCACCAGTACACCCGGCCGCCGGACGACGTGGTGGCCGAGATCCGCGCCCAGTCGCGACGCAACCTGTTCTTCGTCGACGACAACCTGATCGCGGACCCGGAGGCCGCCAAGTCGCTGCTGCGGGCGCTGGTCCCGCTCCGGATCCGCTGGGTATCGCAGGCGAGCGTGGACCAGGTGCGCGACCCGGAGCTCATGCGCCTGTTCGTCGACAGCGGCTGCCTGGGCAACGTGATCGGGTTCGAGAGCCTCGAGCCCGACAACCTGCGCCAGATGCGCAAGAGCGCCAACCTCGCGCCGGCGGGCCCCGACGCCGGCTTCGACCGCTACGCCCGCGCGGTGGCTTCGCTGCGGCGCCATGGGCTCCAGACGTGGGCGGCGTTCGCCCTCGGCTACGACCACGACTCGCCGGATTCGATCCTCGAGACGTGCGAGTGGGCGATCGACAACCGGTTCACGTTCGCCGCCTTCAACGTCCTCATGCCCTACCCCGGCACGCCGCTGTACGCGAGGCTCCAGGCGGAGGGCCGCCTGCTGTACGACGGCCGCTGGTGGCTCCACCCGGACTACCGGTTCAACGGCGCCGCGTTCCGGCCGGCGCGAATGACAGCCGACCAGCTGACCGAGGCGACATGGGCCTGCCGGCGCCGCTGGAACAGCGCGGGGTCCATCGTCCGGCGCGCCTTCGACCCCCGGACCAACATGGCCTCGCTGTTCCGCTTTGCGCTGTACTGCGCGTACAACCCGCTCTACCGGCGCGAGGCGTGGAAGCGCCAGGGCCTGCGGCTGGGCCTCCGATGAGCAGCCCGGAGGGCATCGAGGTGCGGCTGGCCGAGGCGGCCGACGAGCCGGACATCCGCCGGCTGGTGGCGGCCACGCCGATGCCCGGCGCCGTCGCCGTCCGCTTCGCCCGGGAGCCGGACTACTTCCTGGGCACGACGATCATGGGCGACCCGTGCGACGTGCTCGTGGGTCGCTCGCCGGACGGACGCCTGGCCGGGATCGCCTGCCGGGCGGAGCGGCGCGCGTTCGTCAACGGGGTCGAGACCCGGATCGGCTACATCGGCCAGATCCGCGTCGCGGACGGGTTCCGCGGCCGCTGGCTGCTGCACCGGGCGATGTCGGCCTTCCGGGCGCTCAGCCCGCCGGCGATGCTGTATGCGGGCGTGGTCGCCCGGGAGAACCCGCGCGCTCGCGGCGTGCTCCTGGGCGACCGGTCACCGGGCGGCCTGCGCTCGGTGCGGCTCGCCGGGCTCACGACCTGCGCGATCCTGCTCCGGCCGCGCCGCCCGGCACGCGTCGCGGGCCTGGAGCTGACGACCGCCGCGGAGACGGGCATCGAACCCGTCGTCGCGTTCCTGCGGCGGCAGGGTCCGCGGCGCCAGCTGTACCCCGCCTACGACGTCGCCGACTTCACCGGCGGCACCGCGATGCGCGGCCTCGCCCCGGGGGACATCGCGGTCGCCACCCGCGGCGGGTCCGTCGTGGGCGTCATGGCGGCCTGGGACCAGGCTTCGTACAAGCAGGACATCGTGGATGCCTACGGCCCCTTCCTCCGGCGCGTGCGCCCCGCCTGGGATGTCGCGGCTCGGCTGATCGGCGCGCGCCCGCTCACGCCGCCCGGGGGTGCGATCGCGCTGGCATTCGCGGCCTGCACCAGCATCGCCGGCGACGACCCGAACGTGATGCGAGCCCTGCTGGGCGCCGCGACGGCGCGCGCCCGCGCGATGGGCAAGGCGTTCCTCATGCTCGGGCTCGCCGACGACGATCCGCTCCTCGCCGTGGCACGCCCGTGGCTGCACGTGACCTACCACAGTGACCTGTTCCTGCTGGCCTGGGACGCCGACCCCGCGGCAGCCGTGGACCGACGAATCCCGTACATCGAGGTGGCCACGCTGTGACGACGGGGCGGCTGAGCTCCTGGGAGGCGATCTCGCTGATGGTCGGGGCGGGGGTGGGCGCCGGCATCATGGCCGTGCCATGGCTCACCGAGCGGGTGGGCCTGGTCGCCCTCGCCGTGATCCTCCCCATCGCCTGGGCGGCCAGCGCGGTCGTCCACCTCATGCTGGCGGAGGTCCTGTTCCGCACCGGCCGCGACCTCCAGGTCGTGGAGCTGATGCGGCTGTACGTGCTCGGCGGCCGATGGGGGCGGCCGCTGCTGTGGACGGTGTTCGCGCTGCTCAGCCTGGCGTTCCTCGCCAACCTGGCCGCGTACGTGTCAGGCGCGGGCGAGATCGTCGCCGACCTCACGGGGGTCGACGGACGGCTGGCGGAGCTGGCGGTGTACGTGGTGTCCGCCGGCGTCGTGTTCTTCGGGCTGCCGGCGGTGGGGATCGCGGAGCGGTTCGGCGCCCTGGCACTGATCGGCCTGCTGGCGACGATCTCCGTCAGCGCGGCGGGGATCCCGCTGGAGCCCGCACTGGGACCGTCGGGGACCGCAACCGAGTGGCTGGCCCTGTACGGGATGGTCATGTACGCCTACTGGACGTTCTACAGCGTGCCCCAGGTCGTGGCCGGCATGGGACCCGACCGACGCGGCGCCGTCCGGGCGGTGCTGGTCGGGCTGGCGATCAACGGCGTGCTGACGGCCGTCGTGGCCGTCGTCGCCCTGGGCGTCTCGCTCGAGGTCACGGAGCTCGCGATCATCGGCATCGCGGATCGGATCAGGTCGTGGGCGGGCGTGCTCGGCTCGCTGTTCATCGTGGCCGCGTTCGTCACGAGCTACTGGTCCGTGTCGCTCGCGCTCGCCGACATCCTCCGCGAACGCACCGGGATCGGCGTACGCACGGCGTGGCTCCTCGCGACCCTGCCGTCGCTGCTCGTCCTGTGGCTCGGGGCGTGGCAGTTCCTCGGGTGGCTGCGCCTGGCCGGTGGCGCGACGGCGATCGTCGTCGCCCTGATCACCGTCCCGATGTACCTGGCTGCGCGCCGGACCGGGCCGGTGCGCGACCCGGCGTGGTCGCTGGGCGCGTGGGCCAGCCCGGTCGTCCTGGGCATGGTCCTCCTCGCGCTCGTGGCGATGGCCGCGGGCTCCCTGCTCCAGGTCTGAAGGCGCCCGGGCGTGCCCCTCCATCGCGGGATCCGGCCCGGCGCGGCCTCGCCCCTGGCCGCTGCCCGCGCGCTGCTGTCCGAGTTCCCGCGTGTCGTGCTCGTGCTGGCCACGGGCGACCTCGTGGCGAGCTTCGGGTTCAGCCTGTTCTTCCCCTTCCTCACGATCTACCTGGTGCAGGAGATGGGCGCGTCGGCGGCCGAGGCGGGGCTCGTCATCGCCGCGTACTCGCTGTTCTCCACGGTCTCCGGGATTGCCGGCGGGTGGCTGGCGGACCGCGTCGGCCGGCGACCGGTGCTCATCGGCTCGATCTCGCTCACGGCGCTGCTCGTCGCCTCGATGGCGCTCGTGTCCGAGACCTGGCACGTGGGACTCGTGATGGTCGCGCTGGGCTGCGTGGACCCGGCGTTCCTGCCGGCGGCCCGAGCCGCGGTCGCGGATTCCGTGGACGAGGCGCGCCGCCCGCGGGCGTTCGGCCTGCTCGGCGTCGCGAACGCGCTGGGCTGGATCGCCGGCCCGGTGATCGGCGCCGGCCTGTCCACGCTCGGCTACCCGTTGCTGTTCGGGGTGAGCGGCATCCTGGTCGGGTGCTACACGGTCATCGCGCTGCGCTGGCTGCCCGAGACCCGCCCGACAGGAACCGCGCACCACGCCGCGGACGCGACGGCCCCCGGCGACGCCCGGGCGGGGGACGGCCCTCGCCGCCGCGTGTTCGTGGCCTTCCTGCCGCTGATCGGCGTCACCCACGCGATCACGTTCCTGTGGGTGACGACGCTGCCGATCCATGCTGCCGGGACGCTCGCCCTGCCGACCCCCACCTGGGGCCTCCTGTTCGGCCTCAACGGCCTGCTGATCGTGCTGTTCCAGCTCCGGGTCTCGACGGCCTGCGAGCGACGCTCCAAGCCCCGGCTGATCGCGGTCTCGGCCGGGCTGTATGCCATCGGGCTGGGGCTCGTCGCCATCCTGTCGCCGGCCACGGCGGTCCCCGGGCTGGCGGTCACGATCTGCCTGGTCACCGTCGGCGAGATGCTGCTCATGCCCGTGGTCCCGTCGTTCATCGCCGAGCTGTCGCCGATCGATCGTCGGGGCACGTACCAGGGGATCGCGATGGCCGCGACGGCCGTCGGCTCCGGCGTCGGGCCCCCGATCGCGGGCCTCGTGCTCGATGTGATGCCCGGCGCCGTGCTGTGGCTGGCCGCCGCATTGATCCTCCTCGGCGCCGCTGCCGGGTTCCTCGCCCTGTCCCGCTGGTCCGACCGCCTGGCAGCCGATTCCGCCGCCTGAGCCCCGATCCTCGCGCTCCGGGGGCGCCGCGCGCCGGCCGCAGGGGTGCGGTACGTTGGTCACGATGACCGCCATCCCCAGGCCCGAGGCGCGCCGGATCCCCGCCCGCCAGCTGTGGATCCCCCGGCAGCACGGCGCGTGGGCGATGCTCCTCCTGCCCGTCCTGCTGGGCATCGCGGCCAGCCGGCCCAGCCCCTGGCACCTCGCCCTCGCCGCTGCTGCCCTCGCCGCCTACCTCTCGTCGGCGAGTCTCCAGGCATGGTCCCGGGCGAAGCGGCCACCCGCGTACCGCACGCCGATCCTCGTCTACGGCGCCCTGTTCGCCGGTCTCGGCGTCCTGCTGGCGGCCGCCTTCCCCGTCCTCCTGCTCGCGGTCGTGGTCATCGTCCCCACGGCCGCCATCGTGTTCGGCGGGGCGAGGCCGGGCACCCGCCGCGACCTCGCCAACAGCCTCGTCCAGGTCGTCCAGGCGCTCGTGCTCGTGCCGGCGTCCGCGTACGTCTCGGGCGCCTTCGAGCCGGAGCGCGTGCTCGCCTGCACGCTGGTCGCGGCCGGCTACCTGTTCGGCACGGTCCTCGTCGTGCGCTCGGTGCTCCGCGAGCGCGGCAACGAGCGGTTCGCGATGCTGTCCGTGGGCTTCCACCTGGCGCTGGTCGCGATCGCCGCCATCACGGTCCCGTGGGCGTACGCCGCGCTGGCTGCCGGCCTGGCCGCCCGGGCGGTCGCGCTGCCGGTGCTCGGGCGCCGGTGGGCCTCGGCAGCCCGGCCGCTCCGTCCGGTCCACGTGGGGATCGTCGAGATCGTGGCCTCGATCGCCGTCGTGGTGGTCTCGTTCGCCGTCCCGATCTAGCATCCGCCCCATGAGCGACCGCGTCCTCGTCGCCTACGCCACCAAGCACGGCTCCACCCGCGAGGTCGCCGAGGAGATCGGCCGCGTGCTGCGCCAGCGGGGCCTCGACACCGATGTCGCCGAGGCGCGGCTGGTCCGCGACCTCGCGCCGTACGGCGCCGTCGTCCTCGGCAGCGCCCTGTATGCCGCGCACTGGCAGCGCGACGCGAACCGGTTCGTCGCCCGCCACCTGGCTGCCCTGCAGGCGCGTCCGGTGTGGCTGTTCAGCACCGGCCCGCTGGACCGCTCCGCCGACGCCGGCCTGCTCCCGGCGCCCCCGTCCGTGGCGATCACGACGGACCCGATCGGGGCTCGCGCCCACCGCGTGTTCGGGGGGCGGCTGCTGGCGGACACGCCCGGCCTCGACCCGCAGGTGCTGGCCACCCACCCGGTCGGCGACTTCCGCGACTGGGCCGCGATCCGCGCCTGGGCCCAGGGGATCGCGGCCGCGCTCGCCGCGCCGGGGTCCTAGAGCCCGACCTCGACCCGCCCGTTCCAGAGCTGGTAGTGAGTGCGGTAGGTGTTGCTGTGGATCACGCGGCCGTTGCGGTCGCGGACCACGCGGGTCACCGAGACGTCCATGCCGTTGGCCGGGTACTCGGTCTGCTCCTTGACGCCGTGCGGCAGCGTGGACACGTAGACGGTGTACGTGGTGGCCCTGCGGACGTTGCTCACGACCGGCTTGCCGATGCTCACCGTGCGCCCGTCCGGGATCCCCCAGATCTCGTAGCGGACCCAGCCGCGGCCGTTGGCCCGGTAGCGGTAGGTCCGGATCACGATCGGGTGCTTCATGTCGTTGGTGAACGTGACCGTCTGGCCGCCGCCGCCCGGCATCTTGGACACGGTGGCATCGAGGCCCAGCGGATAGCGATCGATGTAGTACTTGTGATTCGACCGCGAGCCCATCCTGAGCCCGGCCCGCAGCGCGGCGTTGAACAGCGTGGTGGAGCTGGAGCACATGCCACCGCCCAGGGCACCCGTGGGCTCCGTGTGGTTGCCGGCGATGAACCCGCCGGGCCCGAACCCGCGCGAGGAGGTCACCGGGCCGAGCGCACGCCACCACTCGAACGTCTGGCCCGGTCGCAGCACCGTGCCGTCGATGATCTTGGCCGGCAGCCAGATGTTGGCCCCGAAGTAGTTGCGCTCGCTGACCGGGAACCAGGTCTTCCAGGTGCCGAGACGGGTCATCACCGGCGCCGTCCTGGCCGCCTCCTCCGTCGTGAGCTTGGGCTCGACCTTCGCCACGACGGCCCGCACCGGCGCGGGCTCGATCCAGTGCCCCCTGGCGGCCAGCAGGCGCGCGATCGAGGCCGCGGTCGCGCCGGGGTCCAACTTCCGGCCGTCGCGCGACGGTGCGACGCCGATCGCCTTGGAGCCCTTGCCGCCCAGGAACGTCGCCGACACGGGGTCGCGCTTGACGGCCTTGGCGACCTTCGCGAGGGCCTTCTCGATCTTCGCCCCGTCGGCGACGGCCGCGATCGAGCCGTCGGCCTGGTAGACGAAGCCGAGCCAGGTCGCGACGACCGATGCCTTGATCGTCCAGTCCTTGTCGCCGTAGGTCACCACGACGTCGGCGACCATGCGCCGCGCGGCGTCCCGGACGGCCGCGACCTCCGCGTCGCTGCGAGCCGGCGGCACGCCGATGGCCGCCGTCTCGACGACGGTCTCGCGCGGGGCGTCCAGCCGTCGCACGGCGTCGAGGGCCGCGGCGGCGGCCGTCGCCGGGTCGAAGGTTCGTCCGTCGCGGGCAGCGATCGTGTACACGCGCTTGGCGCCCTTGGCGATGGTCGCGTCGACGGGCTTCCGCTCCAGCCAGGAGAGCGCCTCCGCCACGCCCGCGGACAGCGCCGCCTCGTCAAGCGTGAGCCGCGGCTCCAGCGACCGTCCCTCGAGGGCCAGCCGGACCTCGGCCAGCGCGCGCTCGGCGACGGTCCCGTCGCGGCCCACGGCCAGCGCCTCCGCGGCCATCGCGGCGACGTCGGCGCGTCGCCCGAACTGCGCGTAGGGCACCGAAACGTCGCCCGCCTCGGTCCGGAGCACGACCCGGCCCGTGCCCAGGTCCCGGTACGCCGCGGCGAGGGCGGCCTCGGCCTGTGCGCGGTCGAGCCCCGACAGGTCCACCGCGCCGACGCGGACGCCGGGCAGCACGCGCCCCTCGTAGCCCGAATCCCAGGCGACCAGCGCCGCGGCCGCGATCCCGACGGTCGCAACGAGGCCCAGCAGGAAGCCGGCCAGCAGCCGCGGCCACAGCCGAACGCGCCGGCGTGCCGGCGCCGCCTCCTCCCCGCCGGGCTCGCCGGCATCGAGGGCGTCGGCGTCGGGCGTCTCGAACCCGGGGGCGAGGACGTCGTCGGCTATGGTCATGGCGGAACGCATGATGCCCCATCCGCAGGCGCGGGTGCAGTGGTACTTCTCGGCACCCTCCCAGGCGCGCAACCTGGGGCCCGCGAGCGGCGTCTGAGCCCCGACAGGAGGTCCTCCTTGACTCGAATGCACCGCGCCCACCACCCGGTCCCGCTCGCCGCGACCGCGCTCGCCGCCCTGCTGGCCGTCGCGGCATGCTCCGCGGGCGCCGCCTCGCCGGATCCCGGCACCGCGTCGCCGTTCGGTCGTCCGTCGCAGAGCCTGCCCGCCCTGAGCTCCCCCGGGCCCTCGAGTGCCCCGGTCACGGGCGAGGTCCCGGCAGCGATCGTGGACGCGGCCCGCGCCCAACTGGCCGAGGCCATTGGCGCCGACCCGGCCGCCGCGGCCACCATCGTGGTGGCGGAGGCCGTCACCTGGCCGGACGGCTCGCTGGGCTGCCCGGAGCCCGGGATGATGTACACCCAGCAGCTCGTGCCCGGCTACCGCCTGGTGTTCGAGGTCGACGGGACGTCCTATGACTTCCGGGCGAGCGAGGGTGGCGAGCTGCGCCGCTGCGACCTGGGCGGGCCGCGCGCGTCCTGACGCCGCCGGGAATCGCGAAGGCCGGGGCTCGCGCCCCGGCCTTCGTGCCGTGCTTGGTGGGTGACGGAGCTCAGGGCTCCGGGACGGTCAGCAGGATCGCTTCCCGTCCCCTGGGGGCGCCGCCGCGGTAGTCCAAGCGGTCGGCGTTGGTGACGAGCATGATGCCCGTCTCGGATGGGTTGACCGGATACGCGTAATCGGCGGTGAGGTCGATGATGCCCAGCTCGTCCGAGGACAGGGCGGGGATGTCGGCCGAGCCGCCGAAGGCACCGATCATGGCCCAGTAGTGCTCGGCGAACGGGGCGACCTCGATGCCGGTGATCTGGTCCGTGATCGCGTAGTCGCGGTAGTACCAGTCGTACGCGGTCACGTCCATCGTCCACGGGCTGCCGAAATCGGTGGCGTCCAGGCCGAGCTGGTCGCCGCAGAACGTGAGGATGGTGTTGGAGTCGTTGGTGCCGTGGTCCGTGTAGAACCAGGCATCGAGCGTCTCCAAGTCGTAGTCGTAGACCCAGGTCACGGCGCGAACGTCGCTCAAGGCGCCGAGGCTGAGGGGTCCGGAGAAGACGTTGAAGTCGGCGGTGTCGTCACCGTCGATGTCGATGTCCACGTCGAGCTCGCCCGGAACGACGGCGGTCGTCTGGCGGTCCCACGTGGAGATCGCGATCCGGTAGAGGAAGCCCTCGGCGGGTCCGCAGTAGCCCGCGGGTGTCTCGAACGTCTGGACGCCGACAGCCCGCAGGTCGATGACCGGCGAGTTCATCCCGGTCCGCGAGGCCGGCTTGTCCGGGCTCGTCCCGACCAGGGAGTACATGTCGATGGCGGCGGCGCCGTGGCCGACGTTCTGGATGGCGGTCGCGGTGTCGAGCGGCACGCTGGACCCGCCCGGCAGCCGGACGTCGCCCGACTTGCGCGGCAGGACCTGCCAGGCAACGTGGAGCGGGTCCGCGTTGTCGGCCTTGGTGCCCTTCCGGTCGAAGTTGATGTAGCCGTCGTACTCGAGCAGGTCGAGCGGGACGGGGTCGACGCCGAGGTCGCCGCCGTTCATGGTCCAGTCGCGGAGCTTGCTGGCGTCCAGCTTGAGCTGGACCGCGATGACCCGCGTCTGGTGCGGCTTGAGCGTGATGTCGGTCTTGGTGGTGATCCGCACGGCGCCGTTCAGCCGATCGTCCCCGTAGCGGAACTTGGGCGCGATGGCGTAGCGCAGGGTCTTGCCGGTGTAGTTCTTGATCGTGAGCCAGCGGGTCAGCGTGAGGTCCTTGGACCCGTCCACGAACCCGAACGAGAGCGATCCGCTCTGGCCCGCCTTGTCCCAGACCGCGATCGGGGACTTGAGCGCGCGCTGCACGCGGAGCTCGCCACCGCCGATCCGGGTGATCGGGGCGACCCGGCCCGGCTGGAGCGCCGGGTTGGTGAACACCGTCGTCTCGGCCGTGTTCATGAGCACGGCCTTGATCTCGAGTGGCGAGCGCCCCGGGAAGGCGCTCTTGAGCAGCGCGGCGGCGCCGGAGACCATCGGCGTGGCACCGGACGTGCCGCCGAACCCCTGCGTCGCGGTGCCGCTGCCGCTGACGGCGGACACGGAGGCACCGGGCGCGCCGATCTCGGGCTTGATGCGGTTCCGGGAGTCCGGGCCGCGGGACGACGTGCCGGCCATGCTGCCGACGAGGTTGACGAAGGTCGCGCTCGAGACGCTCGCGGTCACGGTGGCCGGGATGTCGAGCTGGTCGATGATGTCGTCGCCCAGCGACTGCTGGATGACCACGGTCGGGACGAACGTGTCGCCGCCGCCGTAGGAGAAGCTGACCGCGTCGCCGGGGGCGACGAGCTTGAGCAGCACGGCCACGGCACCCGCCTTGGCCGCCCGGTCCACCTTGAGGCTGATGGCGCAGGCGCCGCGATCGATCAGGGCGACCTTGCCGTCCGGGTCGGACAGGTACGGGTCCTCGGGCGATCCTGGCGCGATCGAGTCGGCGGGACAGCCCTGGCCGACGTAGGCCACGTCACCGCTGAAGCCGGCGCCGACGGGCGCCCAGTCCACGGTCTCGGTGTTGGGGTACGTGCCCGCGATCGCGGGCGGGGCGGAGATCACGAGCGGGAACGTCCTGGCGCTCGGGACCTGCGTCTGGGCGACCGACAGCGCGCTGGGCGCGGCGGCCGGCGTGCCGGAGACGTACGGCTTGTTGGCGCCGTTGCCGGAGGCGGCGACGGTCAGGATGCCCGCGTAGTGGGTGGCCCGCTCGACGGCCAGCGAGAGGTCGTCGTCGTAGGACGTGCCGTAGTCGCTGCCCAGCGACATGTTGATGATGTCGACGTGGTCGTTGAGGAACCCGTCGCCGTTGGGGTCCATCGCCCAGTCCATCGCGTGCATCAGCGCGACGCCGCTGCACGCCGTGGAGATGGACGAGCAAACCTTGACCGCGTACAGGTTGGCCCGCGGGGCGACGCCCTTGGTGCCGCCGATGATGTCGGCGACGTGCGTGCCGTGCCCGCCGTCGGTGCCCATGTCGATCCCGAGATCGGTCCCGGAGTCCGGGGAGTCGATCGGGTCGGGATCCGGCGCCTCGTCCTCGTTCGGCCAGGCTTCGCCGGTGAAGTCGTAGCCGCCCTTCACGCGGGCCGTCGGGAACAGGCCGTCGAGCGTGGTGTTCTTCGGATCGTCCGTGGCCTCGCCGTAGGCGGCCTTGAAGGCGTCGAGCGTCCCGGCGCCGCCGAGCGCGGCATGCGTGTAGTCGACGCCGCTGTCGAGGATGGCGACATCCACGCCCTGGCCCTTGAAGCCCCGGTTGTGGACCACCTTGGCGCCCACGTAGGCGACGGTCTCCGACAGGTCGAACGAGTAGTCCTTGACGGGGACGATCGCCACGACCGACCGGTCCTTGGCCAGCGCGGCCAGGCTCTTGGCATCCACCTTGAGCATGACCACGTTCGAGGCCTTGCCGGTGCGTCCGAGCACCGAAACCTTGGGATCGAGGCTCTTGGCCTTGGCGATGATGGCGTCCTGCTGGGCCTTGGCCGTCGCCAGTGCGCCGCGCTGGGCGGCCGCGGTGCCCGCGATGAGCTCGACCGCGGGTCGGGCGGACAGCCGCACGATGACGCGCTGCCGTCCCTGGGCGTCGCGCAGCGTCTTCGCGATCTTCGAGGTGGCCGCGTCGCCCGTGAGCGACACGGGCGTGTCGAGGCGCAGCTGGTCAACGCTCTCCGGCACTGGAGCGGCAGGCCGCCGTTGCGGGTCTGCCGCTGCTGCGCTGCCGGGGAGCAGGGTGAGGAGGAGCGCGCCGGCGACGAGGATGCCGGGCAGCTTCCGTGACATGCGTTCCCTCCGCTGTGCAGCCCATCCCCGACCGTGGCCTCGTCGTCGCGTCGGACGTGATCGGCACGGTCGGTCGGACGTCAAGCTTCGGCGACGGTGGTCAGGGTGGGCGCGTGCTGGCAACCTACACCCCGGCGACGGGCCGGGTCAACGTGGATCGCGCGGCGCGCCGCCCGGCGGCGCGGACGGGACGGGAATCGACACGCCGGGCCCTGAAGGTGGCCCGGCGTGTCGAGCTGGCGGGGCGCTGCGGGGGTGCGCCCCGGGGAGGGTTCAGGCGGTGACGGGGGCGGTGGCCCGGACCTTGACCCGGGCGGTGGCCTCGGCCGGGCGGGCGGCCCAGACGATGCCCACCCCGGCCAGGATCAGCGTGGCGCCGAGGGCGGCCGCGATGGCGGCGATCCCGAGGCCCATCTGGAGGGCCGAGGCGGTGACGCTGCCGACACCCAGCTCGGCGATCAGCGCGTGGGCCGTGCCGGTCCAGGCCTGCTCGCGGACCTTGGCGTCGAGGGGATTGCTGCGGTTGAACTGGCTCCAGTAGCGGCCGTCGACCGGGACCTCGTACGTGCCGGCCTCGAACACCTTGCCATCGAACTCGGCGGGCTCGTCGAGGACCACGGTCT
>CAYJOH010000014.1:4511-14672 GCA_964371685.1 uncultured Anaerolineaceae bacterium | reverse complement strand
TCGATGTTGGTGTGGACGAGGCTCAGGAGGGCGGGCCAGCCTTCGGTGCGGTCGATGAGGCTGGTGACGATGTCGGGTTCGAGCGGCTGGCGGTAGGCGTCGCGGAACAGGCGGTCCGCCTCGGGGACGTCGAAGCACAGGTCATCGCCGTCGAGCCGGGCGACGCCGCCGCGGGCCCGGAGGCGGCCGAGGGGCAGCCTGGGGGCTGCGCGGCTGGCGATGATCACGGAGAAGCCGGGACCGGTGCGGTCGAGGATCGCGCGCACGATCGGCTCGGTCTCCTCGCAGCGGTCGATCGCGTGGTAGTCGTCGAAGATCAGGGTGAAGCCCTGCGGATGCGCGGAGGCGAAGTCCGACATGTCCCGGACGAGGCTCGTGACGAGCTCCGCCTGCGTGGGTCCTCCCGGACCGAGCTGGAGCAGCCGGGCGTAGGTCTCGGCCGCGAAGTCCGGGTCCAGCTCGCGCCCGCTGGCCACCAGGTGGCGCAGGAAGGTGAGCCAGTCCCGGTCGTCGGGCTCGAGCCGGTACCAGGCCGTCAGCCGTTCGGTGTGCCGAGACCAGTCGGCGAGGAGGGTGGTCTTGCCGAACCCCGCCTCCGCGATGATCAGCGCAAGGCGGCCCGTGACGGCCTGGTCCAGCCATCCGTTGAGGCGCTCGCGTGACAGCGTGTCCGCGCGCAGCAGCGGCCGATGGATTCGGGCGCCGGTGACCGGGAACGGGTTCACTGCGTACAGCCCCGGCGCGCCGAGCAGGATGGCGCCCGGGATCCCCGGCCCCACCGCGACGAGTCCATGCCCCTCGTGACCACCCACCGTCGATTCGGGCGGTCGTGTCGCGTTCCCCGGGTCCGCGCCGCCGCCGCGGGCGAACGATACGGACGGGCGATCGGCGCCGTCAACGCGGGCCGGTCGCCGACGGCCTGCGGATGCGGCGGCCGGGACGGACGCCGGCGCGGGCGCGGCCGGACCCGATGACGTGGCAGCCGGTGTGCCGGCCCGGTGGCGGTCGGATCCGTGGGTCGTCGTGGGCATGCCCGGCATGGTGCCGGGCGCCGCTCATCGGCGGCTTATGCGATCAGCCCTCGTACTCGAACCCGATCTTGAGCTCGACCTGGTACTCCACGATCTCGCCGTCCTCGATCCGCGCGGTGGACTTCACCACCTCGATCGTCCGGATGTTGCGCACGGTCTTCGAGGCGGTCGCGACGGCCTGCCGGGCGGCGTCGCTCCATGATCGGGGGCTCGTCCCGACCATCTCCCTGATGATGATCACGCCCACGCGGCTCCTCCTGCTGGATGTCGGATCCAGCATAGGGCCCGCATGGTCAGGCCGATGCCGTGGCCTCGGCGCGAACCTTGTCGAAGCACGTGCTGCAGTAGACGGGCCGGTCGTTCCGTGGCTGGAAGGGGACGACCGCCTGGCCGCCGCAGCTGTTGCACACCGCGGCGTGGTACTCGCGCGAACCCGATGGCGAGGCGCTCCTCGCACGCTTCGCTGCAGCCCGGCACGTCGTGCAGCGTTGTGGATCGTTGGTCAGGCCCTTGCTCGCGAAGAAGGCCTGCTCGCCGGACGAGAACAGGAACGACTCGCCGCAGTCGCGGCAGGTCAGCGACCGATCCTGGAACACGCCTCTGTCCCCTCCCTGGGCCAGCGTCGTCGTGAGCTCCGGCCCGAAGGACGGGACCGGCACGGGCGCGCGCAGGAGGATCGGCGCTCGAGACGGGCGGGCTCGGCAGCCCGGAACTCTTTGGGGAGACAGTACGCGCGGCGTCAAGCACCCTGGCGTACCCCGGCGCACCCCGCGGATCACGCCGCCGCACGTCGGGCTTCCAGCGCCGGAACCCGACCGCGCATCCGGGCGTCTCAGGGCGCATGTCGAAGCGAACCATCCTTCCTGCCGCCGTCCTGATGGCCGCCCTGGCGGTCACCGCCTGCACCACGCCGGGAGCGACCGGCAGCCCCGGCGGGAGCGGCGCCCCCAGCGACGCGCCGACCGCCGCGCCGGTCAGCCCATCGCAGGAAGGGATCGCGCATCCGACCGGCGCCGACGAGATCGTGCTCCGCTACGACGAGGCCGGCGGCTTCGTCCCCGTGGAGTTCCTCGCGGCGCACGTGCCCTACTTCACGCTCTACGGCGACGGCACCGTCGTGTTCGTCTCCAACGTGCCGGTCGAGTTTCGGGAGAACCAGCCGGCGATCGGGCAGTCGATCCGGACCGCGAAGCTGAGCGAGGCGCAGGTCCAGGACCTCATCGAGTTCGCGCTCGCCGACGGCGGACTCGCGATCGCGCGCGAGCAGTACGACAACCCGATGGTCGCCGATGCCCCCACGGCCGTGTTCGAGATCAACGCCGACGGCGACTCCAAGACCGTCTCGGTGATGGCGCTCGGGCTCGAGACCGAGCCCGGCCCGGACACGGCGATCAAGACCGCCCTGGCCAAGCTCGGCGAGCGGCTGCGCGACTTCGACGCCGGCGGCAGCCTCGCCAGCCAGCCCTACGCTCCGGCGGCCTACCGCGGCGTCCTGCTGGATGCGGCCGGGGTCCAGGGCGTGAACGTCCGCACCTGGCCGTGGCCCGAGCTCACCTTGGCCGACTTCGCGCTGCCGGCGGATCCCAACGTGCTCCAGCAGCGCACGCGCGTCCTGACGCCGGCGGAGGCCGAGGCGATCGACGTCGCCGGCTTCGAGGCGGGCGTCCAGGGCGGCGTGTACTACCGCGTGGACGACATGGTGTACACGTTCGTGCTCCGGCCGCTGCTCCCGGACGAGGACGCGTAGGGGCCGTCGTACCGCGGCCCGGCCCTGCGACGCCGGGCGGCTCAGCCGACGTCCGCGAACCGCTCCCCGGCGTAGCTCACGAAGCGCGTCTGCGCCTTCCTGAACCACAGGTCGATCTCGCCCGTCGGGCCGTTGCGGTGCTTCGCCAGCTTGAGCTTCACGACCTCGCCGTCCGTGACCTGGTCGTCCGCGCCGCGCTCCTTCTCCCGCCACAGGAACATCACGAGGTCCGCGTCCTGCTCGATGCTCCCGGACTCCCGGAGGTCCGACAGGCGCGGTTCCTTCGACTCGCGCATCTCGGGCTGGCGTGACAGCTGGCTGAGGGCGATCACCGGCAGCTTGAGCTCCCGCGCGAGCGCCTTGAGCCCGCGCGAGATCTCCGACACCTCCTGGACCCGGTTGGCGTCCCGCGTCGTGGTCGACGACTGCATCAGCTGCAGGTAGTCCACGATCACGAGGTCCAGGCCGGCCTCGGCCTGCAGCCGCCGGGCCTTGGTGCGCAGCTCCATGGTCGTGATGTTGGGCGTGTCGTCGATGTAGACCGGCGCCTCCGAGAGGGCGTTCATCGCGGGCGCGATGCGCGCGAAGTCCAGCTCCTCGAGGAAGCCCGAGCGCAGGCGCTGGGAGTCGATGTTGGCCACCGACGAGAGCAGCCGCAGCACCAGCTGTTCCTTGCTCATCTCGAGGCTGAAGATCCCGACGCTCTTCTTGTCGCGGACGGCGGCGTGCTCCGCGATGTTGAGCGCTAGGCTCGTCTTGCCGACGGACGGGCGGGCCGCGAGGATCACGAGGTCGCTCTTCTGGAGCCCCGTGGTCAGCGTGTCCAGGTCCTGGAAGCCGGTGCGGATGCCGCTGATCTCGCCGCGATGGGCGTGGAGGTAGTCCAGGCGGTCGTAGGCGTCGTGGAGCAGCGACTTGAGCGGCGAGAAGCTGACCGAGATCCGTCGCTGGCTGACGGCGAACAGCTCCGCCTCCGCCCGGTCCACGGCCTCCTGGACCTCGGCCGGGTCCTCGTAGCCGATGCCGGCGATCTTGCCGGCGGCGCCGATGAGGTTCCGCAGGAGCGCCTTGCGCTCCACGATCCGCGCGTACTGCGTCGCATGGACCGCGGTGGGCGTCTGGTTCGACAGGGTGCCCAGGTACGCGCGGCCGCCGATGCCCTCGAGCTCGCCGCCCCGCTCCAGGGCCTCGGACACGGTGACGACGTCGATGGGCTCGCGCCGCTCGAACAGGTCCAGCATCACCGCGTAGACGCGAGCGTGGGCCTGGCGGTAGAAGTCCTCGGGGCGCAGGAACTCCGCGACCTCGATGACCGCATCCCGGTCGATGAGGATCGCCCCGAGCACCGACTGCTCGGCTTCGATGGATTGCGGCGGCAGGCGATCGATCACGCGCGCGATGACTCCGACGGGCTGTGGGCTACCGAATGGTCAGGCGGCAACCCGCGCAATTGGTCAACGACTGTCCGGGGGATTGGCGACGACCGTCCACCGGTTCTGGGTGCCTGTGGATGGGTGTGGACAACCAGCTGTGGGAAACCCGGTCCCACGGAGCGCCCGTCAGGCGCGCCGGCCCGCTAGGCGACGACGAGCACGTGAGCGAGCGCACTGCATGTGCGTGAGCGAGCGCGCGCAGGCGCCAACGACGCGGGCCGCCGCATCACGGGCGCTCAATCCAGGCGGCGGATGACGCCGATCAACTTCCCCTGAATCCTCACCGAGGGGTAGAACTGCGGGGCGTAGCTCGGGTTGGCGGGCTGCAGGCGGACCTGGTCCTTCTCCCGGAAGAACCGCTTGAGCGTGACGGCGTTCTCCTCGACCTGGGCGACGACGATGTCGCCGTCCCGAGCCGTCTCCTGCGGGCGGATGACCACGAAGTCCCCGTCCGCGATGTGGGCCTCGATCATCGAGTCCCCGCGCACCCGGAGGACGTACGCATCGCCCGCCGGCGCGAGGATGTCCGGGACGGCGAGCGTCTCCGAGGCGTCCTGGTAGGCCTCGATCGGGCCGCCGGCGGCAATCTCGCCGATGATCGGCAGGGCGTAGGTCTCGCTGGGCATCGACTGGGGCGTGAGCTCCGCCGCGAGCCCCAGCCGGAGCGCAGCGGTGGGCGTGAGGCGGATCGCGCGCGACTGCGCGGCGCCACGCTCCAGGTACCCCTCCTTCTCCAGGATCTGGAGGTGGTGATGCACGGCGGAGGTGGAGGCGAGCCCGACGGCCTTCGCGATCTCGCGCACGGACGGCGGATAGCCGCGGGCGCGGATCGTGGCCGCGATCACGTCCAGGATCTTGCGCTTGCGTTCGGCGTCGTGACGGGTCACCTGGCGCCTCCTTTCACGCGAGCATCATACCGAACGGACGTTCGATGTCAAGGTGATCGAGCCGCACGCCGGCGGGTGCCGTTCCGGATGACTCCAGGGATCAGGCGGCGGGGCGTGGCCGGGTGGTGGGAGCCGCGCCGGACCCCTGATAGACTCGCCTCCCCCGGGGACCACGTTCGGCGCCGGGATCCACGAGAGGACTGGGGTGGCTCGAGCCGCGCGGTCGGACCGCGACCACAGGCAGCGCACGGCACACCGACGCCGCGGACCGCGGATCGGCGTCCGCCGCCTGCTCGCGTGGACCGCGTTCCTGCCGATCGCGAGCCGGGCGCCGATGTACGGCCGACTGTTCTGGGAGCTCGTCCGCGACGAGCGGACGCCCCGCACGCACAAGGCCATGCTCGCGGCCGCGCTGGGATACCTCCTCGTCGGGCGGGACCTGGTGCCGGACGACCTGCCCGTCATCGGTGGGCTGGACGACCTCGTGGTCGTGGTGCTGGCCGTGGACCTGTTCCTCGACGGCGTCCCGGGCGAGGTGCTCGACGAGAAGCTCGACGAGCTGGGGATCGACAGGCGGGCGTTCGGTGAGGACGTCGCGCGCATCCGGCGGTTCACGCCCCGCCCGCTCCGGCGCTTCGTGCGCCGCGTGCCGGGGACGGTGGCCTTCGCCGGCGACGCACTGGCACACAGCAGGATCGGGCCGCGGGTCCGGTCCTGGATCAACAAGGAGGGTTCGATCGCGTGAAGGTGATCCTGACGACGGACGTCGCGAAGCTCGGCAAGACCGGCGAGATGAAGACCGTCGCGGACGGGTTCGCCCAGAACTTCCTCATCCCGCAGAAGCTCGCCGTGCCCGCTTCGGGCGGTGCCTATCGCGCGTACCAGCACGACATCGCGAGCCGCGAGGACAAGCGCAAGCGCGAGCGCGAGGAGGCGGAGATCGCCGCCACCCGCATCGGCAGCACGACGCTCACGATGGGTGTCAAGGTCGGCGAGGGCGGCAAGCTCTACGGCTCGATCAACAACCAGGACATCGCCGATGCCCTCGGCCGCCGCGGCATCACGGTGGACAAGCACAAGATCGACCTCGACCAGCCGATCAAGGCGCTGGGCACGTACAAGGTCGCGATCAAGGTGCTCTCGGGGATGACGCCTGAGGTGACGATCGTCGTCGAGCCCAAGGGCTGACCCGCGGGCCCGCGCCCAGCGGTCGCCCAGCGGGTCAACGAGCGCACCGCGCGACGCGACAGCCGCCCGGCGGCGCGTTCGTTGCGGCGCAGTGCCAGGGGGTGCAACAAACCGGGCGCTGAGCGACGCATCCGGCGCACCGTGCGCCCGTAGAGTCGCCCGGCGACCGGCCAGCGCATGGGCCCGTGACAGGACGCCGTCACGCGGCGGGGCGACAATCGCGCACGTGAGCGAGCGCGTGATCCTGCACATGGACCTCGACGCGTTCTTCGCGGCCGTCGAGCAGCGGGACCATCCGGAGCTGCGCGGCAAGCCGGTGATCGTGGGGGGCGGCGGCCCGAACCAGCGAGGTGTCGTGTCGACCGCCAGCTACGAGGCGCGCCGGTTCGGCGTCCATTCGGCGATGCCGCTGCGGACGGCGGGTCGCCTCTGCCCGCACGGGGTGTTCCTGCCGGTGGACGGGCGCAAGTACCAGGCCGTGAGCCGCGAGGTCATGGCGATCCTCCGCCGGTTCACGCCGCAGGTCCAGCCGGTGTCGATCGACGAGGCGTTCCTGGACGTGACGGGGTCCCGCGCCCTGTTCGGCGACGGCGAGACGATCGCGCGCCGGATCAAGGAAACGATCCACGACGAGGTGGGCCTGACCGCGTCCGTCGGGGTGGCCACGACCAAGCTGGTGGCCAAGATCGCGTCGGACCTGCGCAAGCCGGACGGGCTGGTCGTGGTGCCGCCGGGCGATGAGGCCGCCTTCCTGGCGCCGCTGCCGATCTCGCGCCTGTGGGGCGTCGGCGAGAAGACGGCGACCGCGCTCCGCGACTTCGGCGTGCGGACCATCGGGGACCTCGCGGCGCTGCCGCCCGACGCGCTGGTCCGGCGGTTCGGCAAGCACGGGGCCTCGCTCGTCGAGCGGGCGGTGGGGATCGACCCCGACCCGGTGGCGGGCGGCGAGGCGGCGAAGACGATCGGGCACGAGCACACGTTCGACGTCGACACCGCGGACCGGGAGGTCATCGAGCGCACGCTGCTGGGCATGGCCGACGGCGTCGCGGGGCGCCTGCGGGCCACCGGGCTGCGGGCCGCGACGGTGCACCTCAAGCTCCGCGACTCGAGCTTCACGACGATCACGCGCCAGGTGGGCCTCGAGGTGCCGTCCGACCTCACCGAGCCGATCTACGACGCGGCGCTCATGCTGCTGCGCCGCGAGCTCCACGGGCAGCGCATCCGCCTGGTGGGCGTCACGGCGTCCAACTTCCGCGACCGCGAGCAGCTGGCGATGTTCGATCCCGGCGATCCGCGCCGCCACCAGGCCGCGGAGGCCCTCGACCGCATCCGGCGCAAGTACGGCGAGCGGTCGATGACCCGGGCCCGGCTGGTGCGGGCGGGCCTGCCGACGCCGTTCGAGCGGGACCCGATGACGGCCGTGGAGCGCCGTCACGGCGTGCACGTCGAGGCGACCGAGGGCACGGCGGATCGTGACAGCGAAGGTGTCACGGACGAGGCGGAGGATCTCGACGCGGACGCTTGACATCGAACGCCTGTTCGGTCTAGTGTCCCGTCAGATACGAACAGACGTTCGCATCCGGTGTGCCCCCGGGTGACGACGGCCCCGCCGAGGGAAGGAGACACCACCATGGCGATGGTTCGCGTCGCTCCGGTCAGCGTCCAGGTCCGCACCGACTGGTTCAGCGGCTCGCCGCGCGAGATCACGTGGGGCGAGGACCGCCTGCTCGTGACGAAGCTGGTCGCGGTCCGCGACGAGAGCTCCGCGTACCCGGCGATCACCGGGCCGCGCACGGTGTTCGAGGTGGACACCCCCACGCTCCGGCTCGCGCTCACGTACCAGCACCGCTCCCGCCGCTGGGCGATCGAGGGGCTGGACCAGGCCGCCTGAGGGCCTCACCACACGCGGAGTCGCGGCTCCTCCCCGTCGGCTCCCTGGGGTCGGCTGCGGGGCGGGCGCCTGGCGCTCGCCCCGCGGACCATCGCCGCCGGATCACGGCGGAGGGTCGGACGGACTTCGAATCACGGGCCGGTCCGGCTCGCCGGGCCGCGGTGCGCGCTCCTACAATCAGCCCGTGGATGAGAGCAGCAGGTTCCGCGACCTGACGGTCGCCGAGTTCGTCCAGCGGCTTGCCTCCGGCGAGCCCGTCCCCGGCGGTGGAGCCGCGGCCGCGATCGCGGGCAGCCTCGGGGCCGCCCTCGTGACGATGGTCGCGAACCTGTCGCTGGGTCGCCCGAAGTACGCCGCGCACGCCGGCCTCAACGCCCGGGCCGGTGCCGAGGCCGAGGCCCTCGCCGACCGGTTCCTGGCACTGGCCGACGAGGACGCCACGGCGTACGCGGGCTACGGGGCGGCGATGAAGCTCCCCCGCGAGACGGACGAGGAGAAGGCCGCCCGCGCCGCAGCCATCCGCGAAGCCGCCCACGGGGCGACGATGGCCCCGCTGCGGACGGTGGAGGCGTGCCTCGAGGTCGTGCGCCTCGCCGAGTCACTCGCCGGGCGCAGCAACGCGAACGCCTCGTCGGACCTCGAGGTCTCGAGCCTGATGGCCGTCGCGGCCTGCCGGTCCGCGGCCGCCAACGTGTACATCAACCTCCCCTCGCTGGGCGACGAGTCCATGGCTCGCGACCTGTACGAGCGGACCGAGCAGCTCGCCGACGAGGTGGAGCGGCTGGCCGATCGCACGCGCGAGGTCGTGCGCGGCGGGGAGGCCCGCGAGCCGCTCCCCGAAGCGAACGCGTGACGCCCCCATGACGAGCGAGGGTCCGCAGCTCCTGCTCGGCGCGCCGATCGCCGCCGAGATCCGGGCGACGGTCGCCAATGACGTCGCCGCATTCCGCGGCCGGCACGGCTTCGCCCCGGTGCTGGCCGTCGTCCTGGTGGGCAAGGACGCCCCGTCCGCGGTCTATCTCAACCAGATCCTCCGCTCCTGCGAGAAGGTCGGGATCACGGGCCGCCTGGTCGAGATCCCGGGGCGCGCCTCGTCGGGCGCCGTGCGGCGCGAGATCGAGGCCCTCAACGCGGACCCGACCGTGGCCGGGATCATCGTCCAGATGCCGCTGCCCAAGCGCATCCCGCTGTCGGCGGTGATCGACACCCTGGACCCGGCCAAGGACATCGACGGCCTGCACCCCCGCAACGCGGGCCTGCTCAGCCTGGGCTACGACGGCTTCCTGCCGACGACCGCCCACGCCGCCGTGGAGATCCTCAAGCGCTCCGCGGTCCCGCTGGCCGGCCGCCGCGTGACGCTCGTCGGGCGGTCCAACGTCGTCGGCAAGCCCGCCGCGCTGCTCCTGCTGCGCGAGAACGCCACCGTCACGATCTGCCACTCGCGCACGGCGGACCTCGCCCACCACACCCGCGACGCGGAGATCGTGATCGTCGCGGCCGGCGTCCCCGGCCTGATCACCGGGGACATGCTGAGCCCCGGCGCCGTGGTCGTGGACGTGGGCATCAACGTCGTCGGCGACCGGCTCGTCGGCGACGTCGACTTCGACTCGGCCAGCCGGGTCGCGTCCGCCATCACGCCCGTCCCCGGGGGTGTCGGCCCCGTGACCAACGCGCTCCTCCTCACCCACCTCGTCCGCGCGGCACAGGCACAGGCCTCCATTGGCCGCGGGCACGGGGCCCTGCACCTCGTCGGGAGTCGCCAATGACCGCCACCACCCCCGTCCCGTCCGACCTCGACATCGCCCGCGCGGCGACCCCCCGCCCGATCATCGACATCGCCCGGGAGATCGGGCTGCGTGACGAGGAGATCGAGTTCTACGGGCCGGTCAAGGCGAAGGTGACCCTGTCCGGCGTGGAGCGCGTGGAGCGGGAGCGCCCGCGGGGCAAGTACGTGGTCGTAAGGGCGTTCACGCCGACCCCGCTC
>CAYJOH010000014.1:0-4501 GCA_964371685.1 uncultured Anaerolineaceae bacterium | reverse complement strand
GCGCGGGGCGGGGAAGGCGACGACCCTGGTCGGGCGCGCCCAGGGCCTCAACCGGATCGGCCGGAAGGCCGCGCTGACGATCCGCCAGCCGTCGCTCGGGCCGGTCTTCGGCATCAAGGGTGGTGCGGCGGGCGGCGGCTACTCCCAGGTCATCCCCATGGAGGACTTCAACCTCCATCTCACGGGCGACATCCACGCCATCAGCGCGGCGCACAACCTCGCGTCCGCGTTCCTGGACAACCACCTCCACCACGGCAACGCACTGGGCGTCGACCCCTTCTCGATCCGCTGGCCGCGCGTGGTGGACATCAGCGACCGGGCGATCCGCCGCGTGATCATCGGCCTCGGCGGCAAGGAGAACGGCGTCCCGCGCGAGAGCGAGTACGTGATCACCGTCGCGTCCGAGGTCATGGCGATCCTGGCGCTGTCCAAGGACCTGTTCGACCTCCGGGCGCGCCTGGGCAGGATCGTCATGGCGACCAACCGCGAGGGCAAGGCCGTCACCGCCGAGGAGCTCGGGGTCGCCGGTGCGATGACGGTCCTCCTCCGCGACGCCATCAAGCCGAACCTGCTCCAGACGCTCGAGGGTGGGCCCGCCTGGGTCCACTGCGGGCCGTTCGCCAACATCGCCCACGGCAACAGCTCGATCATCGCCGACCGCGTCGCCCTGTCGACCTCGGACATCGTCGTCACCGAGGCCGGCTTCGGCGCGGACATGGGGGCGGAGAAGTTCTTCGACATCAAGTGCCGGGCGTCCGGCCTCCGGCCTGACGCGGCCGTGATCGTGGCGACGATCCGGGCGCTCAAGATGCACGGCGGCGTCGGCAAGGTCGTCGCCGGCAGGCCGCTCGACCCGGCCCTGCTGACCGAGAACGTCGAGGCCGTCCGGAAGGGCTGCGAGAACCTCGCGGCCCAGGTCGAGCTCGTCCGGGCCTACGGCGTCCCGGTGGTCGTGGCGATGAACTCGTTCCCGACCGACACGCCGGCCGAGTACGACGTCATCCGCGAGGTCGCGCTCGCGTCGGGCGCCAGCGATGCCGTCATCACGACCAACTGGGCCGAGGGCGGCCAGGGCGCGGAGGCGCTCGCCGCGGCCGTCTGGGACGCGGCGGCCGGGGACGGGGACGGGTTCAGGCTCCTCTACCCCGACGAGATGCCGCTGCGCGAGAAGGTGGAGACGATCGCCACCCGGGTCTACGGGGCCGCGGGGGTGGACTTCGCGCCGGCCGCCACCAAGGCGCTCGCCGAGTACACCGCGCTGGGCTACGGGCACCTTCCGGTGTGCATGGCCAAGACCCATCTCTCGCTGTCGCACGACCCGAACGTCAAGGGCCGCCCAACCGGCTACCGCTTCCCGGTCCGCGACGTGAGGCTCGCGGCGGGCGCCGGATTCATCTACCCGCTGGCCGGCGACATGCGCACGATGCCCGGCCTGCCCAGCCACCCGGCGGGCGAGAAGATCGACATCGACGCGGACGGGAACGTCGTCGGGCTGTTCTAGCGGCCGCGGTCGCCGGGCGGCGCGGGACGGGGTCCCTCGACCGGCCGCCCGTCAGGCGGTGAACGAGAACCCGGTGCCCATGACCATCGCGGCCACGACGGCGAGCGCCACGAGCACGCCCAGCACGCCGATGGCCCACATCGTCCAGTCGACCGGGCCGAGTGCCTCGCTCGCGTGCCCGTGGTCGTCGTGACCGTGGCCGGCGTCGCCGTGGTCGCCCACGCCGTGGGGCCCGGTGACCTCGTCGACCGGATCGCGGCCCTGGCTCATCGCGCGCTACCTCCGGCCCGATTGTCCCATGGCGGCCGGGTCGCGCGCCGCGGTCAGCCGATGCCCGGCGGGCTCCCGGCGACCGCGCTCGCCCTAGACTGGGGTCGATGCTCACCCTCGTCCTGACCCGCCACGGCCTGACCGACCGCTCCGAGCCCGAGCAGCACCTCGGCCAGCGGATCGACATCTCGATCAACGACGCCGGCCGCCGGCAGGCCGAGGCCCTCGCCCGCCGCCTCGCCCCGGTGCGCTTCGACCAGGTGATCACGAGCCCCCTGTTCCGGGCGCGCGAGACGGCGGAGATCCTGGGCCACGGCGCGCGCGTCGAGGCGGACCCCCGCCTCCGTGAGATGGACTACGGCGCGTGGGAGGGGCGGACCTACGCCCAGATCGACGAGCAGGACCGCGCCATCCGGTCCGAGTGGGAGCTGGCGCCGGACCGGCTGGCCTGTCCCGGCGGCGAGTCCGGCAACGACGTCGCGGAGCGGGTGCGCTCGTTCCTGGCGGACCTGCTCGACGAGCACCGGCGCTGGCACGCGAAGGCGTCGTTCCGGGCAGCGACCTCCGGCTGGGGCTCCGCCCTGACCACCCCCGAGCGGCCGGTCCTCGTCGTCGCCCATAGCTCCACCAACCGGATCCTGCTGTGCGTGGCCCTCGGCACGGACGTGCGGGACTACCGCAAGCGGTTCGTCCAGGCGCAGGCGAACCTGACCGTGCTGCGCTGGGAGGCCGACGACCGGCCGGAGGACGCGAAGGCCCTGGTGCTCAACGACCTCGGCCACCTGCGCCGCCCCGACGAGGTGCCCTGGGGCTGACCTAGGCGGCGTCTCCCGGCTCGCGGCTCGGCCGGCCCGGCATGCCCAGCCGCCACCACAACAGCCCCAGCGCACCGACGACCACCGCCACGGCGATCGCGAGGTCGAAGGGCTCCAGCATGTGCCGGATGTCGACCCAGTTCGCGCCCAGCTGCATGCCCGCCCAGACCAGGGCGACCGACCACGGGAAGGCGCCGAGCGTCGAGTACAGGATGAACTTGCGGAGCGGCATCCGGGTCACGCCGGCCGGGAACGAGATGAACGTCCGGACGATCGGCAGCAGGCGGCCGAAGAAGACCGTCGCCGCGCCGTGCTTCGCGAAGAAGCGGTCCGCGACCTCGATCTCGTGCGGGCGGATCAGGATGTACCTGCCGTAGCGCTCGAGGAACGGGCGTCCGCCGTAGGCCCCGATCGCGTACGCGACGAGCGACCCGAGCGTGTTCCCGATCGTGGCCACGATGACGACGATCCAGAAGCTCCAGGGCTGCCCGGTGATCGGCTCGATCTGCGTGGCGTCCGAGACCATGAAGCCGCCGAACGGCAGGATCAGCTCCGACGGCAGCGGCACCATCGCCGACTCGATGGCCATCGCGACCATGACGCCGGCGTAGCCCACGGCGCCATACAGGCTCTCGAGGAACGGGATGACGATCTCGTCGATGAAGGCGAGCACGGGCGGCTGGACTCCTGGTCGGGGGCGGGGCCCGGCTCGGGGCCGGTGGCCGCGGGGGGCGCGGAGCCGAGGATAGCCGACTATCCTCCAACTGGTGACCGACGCCCACTTCGCTCCCAGCCGGATCCCGGCCCGCACCCCGCGCGACCTCGTCGTGCTGACGGGCGCGGACCTGGACATCGGGGACGTGGAGGCGGTCGCCCGCCACGGCGCCCGCGCCGCCCTGGACGTCCACGCCCGCGAGCGCATGGCCGAGGCGCGGGCCGTCATCGACGCCCTGGTCGAGCGGGGCGAGGTCGTGTACGGGGTGACGACCGGGTTCGGCGACCTGGCCACGACCTTCATCCCGCCGGCGGACGCCGCCCGGCTGCAGGAGAACCTGCTCGCGTCGCACGCGGCGGGCGTCGGGCGCCCGTTCCCGCGCGAGGTCGTGCGCGCGATGCTGCTCCTTCGGGCGAACACCCTCGCCCTCGGCCACTCCGGCTGCCGGCCGCTGCTCGTGGACCGGATCTGCCGGTTCCTGGAGCTCGGGATCCACCCGGTGGTGCCCGAGCAGGGGAGCGTGGGGGCGTCCGGTGACCTTGCGCCGCTCGCGCACCTGGCTCTACCGCTGGTGGGCCGCGGCGAGGTGGAGCTGGGCGGACAGGTGATGCCGTCCCTGGTGGCGCTGCGCGAGGTGGGGCTGGAGCCGCTGGTGCTGCAGCCGAAGGAGGGCCTGGCGCTGCTCAACGGCACGCAGCTGATGAGCGCGCTCGGGGCACTGCTGCTCGCGGACGCCGACCGGCTGGTCCGGACGGCATCGGTCGCGGCGGCGATGTCGGTGGAGGCGCTCCTGGGCACGGACGTGGCGTTCGCGGCGCCCTACCAGCTGGCGCGGCCGCACCCGGGCCAGGTGGCGGTCGCCGCCGAGCTCCGCCACCTGCTGCGCGATTCCGGCCTCCAGCGGGCGCACCACGGGTCCGCCCACAAGGTCCAGGACCCGTACTCGCTGCGCTGCGTGCCCCAGGTCCACGGCGCCGTCCGCGACGCGCTTGATTACCTCCGCCGGGTGCTCGATATCGAGCTCAACTCCGCGACCGACAATCCGCTGGTGTTCCCGTCCGGCGGCGAGGTCCCGTCGGATGCGCTCGCGACCGGTGGCGGGCTCGTGATCAGCGGTGGCAACTTCCACGGCGAGCCGATCGCGCTGGCGCTCGACTTCGCGAAGCTCGCGCTGTCGGAGCTGGGCGCGATCAGCGAGCG
>CAYJOH010000013.1:13736-14766 GCA_964371685.1 uncultured Anaerolineaceae bacterium | reverse complement strand
CCCCGTAGCCAACCCCGGCCGTCACCGACGGCCGCCAGACCGCCACATCCGAGGGACCCCCGGTCCTTGGGCCGGGGGTCGCGCGTGTCTGCCGCTCCCCGTGGGTCCCGCCGGGTAGACTGCCCCCGTCGTGCCGCCCTTCGTCCCGGTCACCGCCGTCATCGAGCTCGCGTTCGACCCGATCACCACCATCGGGGATTGGACCGTGCGCCTCGAGACGGTCGCGCTGGCGGTCGTGGTGCTGGGCTGCCTCGTGGCCGCCGCCCTCGTCGCGCGCCGGACGCCCCTGGACGTGACCCGGGAGCCCGACGCCGCGGGCCCCGAGGAAGGCGAGCGCAACCACCTCCGCGCGGACGACCTCCTGTTCATCGCCGTCGCCGCGCTGCCGGGCGCGGTCGCCGCCGGTCGCCTGGGCTACGTCCTGCTGCACCTGGACTACTACCGGGCGAACCCGCAGGCGGTGCTGGACACGTCGCAGGGCAGCCTCCAGCTGTCGCTGGCGATCGTGGGCGGCCTGGTCACGGCCTCGATCGTGGCCGGCCTGCTGGGGACCTCGGTCGGCCGCTGGATGCATGCCCTGGTGCTGCCGCTGCTGCTCGGGATCGCCGCGGGCAAGGCCGCGCTCGTGCTCGGCGGGAGCGGGCAGGGCCTGCCGTTCGACGGCGACTGGGCGCTGGCGTTCCGGGGCCCGGGGCCGTGGGGGTCGCTGGCGGCCGAGATCCCGTCCCACCCCTCGCAGGTGTACGAGGCGATCGCGACGGCGGCGGTGCTGCTGGTGCTGCTCGGGCTGCTCGCGGCCGGGGCGTTCCGGCGGCGCACGGGGGCCGCGTTCCTGTTCGGGCTCGCCCTGTGGGCCGCCGGCCGGGCGCTGGTCGCCACGAGCTGGCGCGACGAGGCGGTGGCCGGGCCGCTCAACGCGGACCAGCTGATCTCGATCGCGATCATCGCCGGCTCGCTGGTGCTGCTGGCCGCCATCACGCTCGTCGACCGCCGTCGTGCCGCCCCCGGTGGACGCCCGGCGGCCCCGGCC
>CAYJOH010000013.1:0-13726 GCA_964371685.1 uncultured Anaerolineaceae bacterium | reverse complement strand
GCCGTGGGCTGTGGCCAGGCGCGTAGCAACGCACCGCCCCGCCCGGCGGCGGGGGGCGCGAGATGGACTGGCCGGACCCCACGACGCGCCCGCGGATCTGAGCCTCGCGGTCGCATGGCTCGTCGCGAGGCGCCCGGGCGGCGCGTCGCGGTCCCGCCGATCGCGCGCTAGAGTGCGTGCAGCAGGCCTTCGTCCCAGCGTCTCATGAGGTCCGATCCGATGACCCAGCTCGCCGATCCCGCGGGCTCCGCCGCCGCGTCCACGCTCCCCACCGTCGGCCACTGGATCGGCGGGCACCCCGTCACGGGAGGCTCCGATCGCCGCGGCCCGATCTACGACCCGGCGACCGGCGCCCAGACGAAGTGGGTGGCCTTCGCCTCCACGGACGAGGTCGACCGCGCCGTCGCCGCGGCGAAGGCCGCGTTCCCGGCCTGGCGCGCGACCTCGCTCTCCAAGCGCACCGACATCCTGTTCCGGATCCGGAACCTCGTCGACCATCACCGCCGGGACATCGCCGGCCTGCTCACCGCCGAGCACGGCAAGGTGCCCTCGGACGCGCTCGGCGAGCTTGCCCGCGGCCTCGAGAACCTGGAGTTCGCGTGCGGCATCGCGCACCTGCTCAAGGGCGGCTTCTCCGAGCAGGCGTCGACGGGCGTCGACGTCCACCAGGTCCACCAGCCGCTGGGCGTCGTGGCCGGCATCACGCCGTTCAACTTCCCGGCCATGGTGCCGATGTGGATGTTCGGCAACGCGATCGCGTGCGGCAACACGTTCATCCTCAAGCCCTCCGAGAAGGACCCCTCGGCATCGATGTTCCTCGCCGAGCTGCTGCACGAGGCGGGCGTGCCCGACGGCGTGTTCAACGTCGTGCAGGGCGACAAGGTGGCCGTGGACCGGATCCTCGACCACCCGGACATCAGCGCGGTCTCGTTCGTCGGGTCCACGCCGATCGCGAAGTACATCTACGAGACCGGGACCCGCAACGGGAAGCGCGTCCAGGCCCTGGGCGGTGCCAAGAACCACATGCTGGTGCTGCCCGACGCCGACGTGGACATGGCCGCCGACGCCGCGGTGTCGGCCGCCTACGGCTCGTCGGGCGAGCGGTGCATGGCGATCGCGACCGTGGTCGCGGTGGGCGGCGTCGCGGACCCGCTGGTCGAGGCCATCAACGCCCGGCTGCCCCGGATCAAGGTGGGACCCGGCACGGACCCGGCGGCCGAGATGGGCCCGCTGGTGACCCGTCAGCACCGCGACAAGGTCGCCTCGTACCTCGAGGGCGCCGAGGCCCAGGGCGCGACCGTGGTGTGCGACGGCCGCGAGCACCCGCTGTACCGGGGATCGGACGGCTTCTTCCTCGGGGTGTCGCTGATCGACAACGTCCGGCCGGGCATGGACAGCTACCGCGACGAGATCTTCGGCCCGGTGCTCACCGTCGTGCGGGTGGACTCGTACGAGGAGGGCCTGCGGCTGATCAATGACAACCCGTACGGCAACGGGACGGCGATCTTCACCCGGGACGGCGGCGCGGCCCGCCAGTTCGAGTTCGAGGTCAACGCGGGCATGGTCGGCGTCAACGTGCCGGTCCCGGTGCCGGTCGCGTACTACAGCTTCGGCGGCTGGAAGGCGTCGCTGTTCGGGGACCTGCACATGTACGGCCCCGACGGGATCGCGTTCTACACCCGCGCCAAGGTGGTCACGTCCCGCTGGCCGGACCCCGGGACCTCGAAGGTGGACCTGGGCTTCCCGCGCACGCGGTAGCGGGCGGCGCGGGCGCCCGTCACAGGCACGCCGCGAGGACCGCGCCGATCTCGTCGTCCGTCAGGACGACCGGGTTGGTGCGCATCGAGCTGCCACGCGCGTCCGCCACGATCGCCGGGATGTCCGCCTCGCCGACCCCGAACGCGCGCAGGCGAGGCACCTCGAGCGCGGCCGTCCAGGCGGTGAGGATGATCACCAGCGCCCGGCGCGCCTCGGGGCCGGGGGTCTCGGGCGGCAGGCCGGCCAGGAGTCGGCCCAGGGCCGCGTACCGCGCCAGGGCCGGTGATGCCGGCTCCCGCTCGGCGAGCGCGCCGATGTTGGCGGCGGTCACGGCCGCCAGCGTCGCGCCGCAGGCGGCCCCGTGGGGCACCGGGAACAGCGCCCCGAGCGGCGAGGCCAGCCCGTGCACGGCGCCCAGGCCCGCGTGCGCGAGGCAGATGCCGGACAGCAGCGCGGCATAGGCCATCCGCGAGCGGGCGGCCGGTGCGTCCGGCCCGTCGGGATCCGCGTGCCAGGCCAGCAGGCCGTCGCGCGCGGCGGCCAGCCCCGCGAGCGCGAGCGCGTCGGTCACGGGACCCGCCCGCAGCGAGCAGTAGGCCTCCAGCAGCTGGGTGAGCGCGTCCATCCCGTTGGTGGCGATCGCCACTGGCGCCAGCCTCGCCAGCAGGTCCGGGTCCACCACCGCGTCCGCCGCGACCAGGCGCTCGTCGCGGAACGACCGCTTCCAGCCCCCCGGCCCGCGCTCCGAGATGACCGCGTTGCGCGTCGCCTCGCTGCCCGTGCCGGCGGTGGTCGGGACGGCGACCAGTGGGACGGCCGGCCCGGGGTAGGGGAGCTGCGCGCCGACGCCCTCGAGGTGGTCCAGGACGCTGGACCCGGTGCGCAGCAGGCCGGCGATCGCCTTGGCGGCGTCCAGCACGCTGCCGCCGCCGATTCCCAGCACGACCTCGACGTCGTCCTCCCGGTGGGCGGCGACGGCACCGTCCACCAGCGCGGGCGACGGCTCGCCGGCGACGGCAACATCGCCCACAAGCTCCACCCCCGCCGCGCGCAGGCCCTCGTGCAGCGCATCACGCCGGCCGGACGACTCGAGCGACCGGCGGCCCGTCACCAGCAGCGTGCGGCTCCCGTGCCGCGCCACGACCTCGGGCAGGCGCCCGAAGCCCCCGGCACCGAACGCGATGCGGGGCAGCCTGCCGAGCGTGAACGCCGGGACGCCCTCGCTCATTCCGTGGCCGGCGTCTCGGGGAACAGCCCGACGTAGCGCACCCCGGATCGCGGCTCGGCCAGCCAGTCCGCGACCGCGTCGCGCCATGCCTCGTAGTGCGGGGTCGCCTTGTGCGCGCGGGCGGCCTCCGCGTCCACGTACCACTCGTACAGGACGAAGCGATCCGGGTCCTCCACCGAGCGCAGGACGTCGAACCGGAGGTTGCCGGGCTCGCGGGTGGATGCCTCGTGGTTGGCGCGCGTCGCGTCGATGAACGCCTCCACGTGCTCCGGCCGGACATGGACGTGGACGAGGGTCACGTGCATCGGGTCTCCTCGGCTGAGGGTCCGATCGTACGCCCGACCACCCGACTGCCGACGCCCGCTGCCGACTGCCGCTGCCGACGCCCGCGGTCGGCCGCCAGTGCGGACGGCATCCCTCGACACGCCGTCCGGCGATCGACATCACGTCGATCGGCACTTTCCCGATCGCCCGGGCACCGGGCACGCTGGCCCCCAGGAGTCCGTTCGACGGGCGTCTCTCCCCAGCGCGTCCCCTGCGCGTCCTGACGGCGATCGGACCCGGGCACGGGTGTCGGGCGTACGGTTCGCCCGGGCCCATCGAGCCGGGAGACGTCGATGGCGAAGCAGTTCGTGGTCCAGCTGGAGAACCGGCCCGGCGAGCTCGCGCACCTCGCCCACGCATTCGCCGCCCGGGGGATCAACATCCAGCACGTCGCGTGCATCGGTGCGGGGCCGCTCGCCTGCATGTTCGTGACCACGGACGACGACGCGGCGGCGCGCAGGATCCTCCATGGCATGGGCCACGAGTTCATCGAGGGCCTGCCGGTCATCGTCGAGGTCGAGGACCGTCCGGGTGGCCTGGCCGACATCACCGCGAAGCTCGCTACCGCCGGGGTCAACATCACCGGCATGCTCGAGGTCGGGCGGCGGCCGGGCATCGTCGATATCACCTTCTGCGTGGATGACGAGGCGAAGGCACGCGACGCGCTCGGACTTCGACAGGAGCAGCCCGTCGGCGTCGGCGACTGATCCGTGGCTGGCGGCACCGGCGTCATCGCGCAGGCAATCGACCACGCCTTCCTCGCGGAGGTCCTCGCCTCCGTCCCCGGCGACTCGCGGCTGGGGCAGTGCATCCAGTGCGGCACGTGCGGCGGCAGCTGTCCGTCTGCGGCGGACATGGACCACACGCCGCGCCGCCTGTTCGCGATGGTGCGGGCCGGGATGCGCGCCGAGGTGCTGGGCTCCAACACGCCCTGGATGTGCGTGTCCTGCTACTACTGCGCCGTCCGGTGCCCGCAGGAGGTCCACATCCCGGACGTGATGTACGGGCTCAAGTCGATCGCCGCCCGCGAAGGCCGGTCGCCGGAGTCCGCCGCACCCGACTTCTCGCGGACGTTCATCTCGAACATCGTCCGCTACGGGCGCAGCTACGAGGTCGGGCTCGTCGCCCGCCACTACCTGCGCCACTTCCCGACCCGGATCCCGGGCATGGCCCCGGCCGGCATCGGGATGCTGGCCAGCCGGCGGATGGTGCTGCGGCCCCACCGGATCCGTGACCTCGGCGGCCTGCGCGCCATCCTCGGCCGTGCCGCCGAGCTGGAGTCCGGACGATGACGCGGCTGCTGTACTACCCCGGCTGCTCGATGAGCGGGACGGCCCGCGGGTACGCGTCCTCGCTGGCCGCCGTGGCGGGTCCGCTGGGCCTCGACCTCCACGAGGTCCCGGACTGGAACTGCTGCGGGGCGAGCGAGTACTTCTCGATCGGGCCGCTCCAGGGCTACGCGCTGATCGCCCGCAACCTCGCGCTCGCGGAGCGCCAGGAGGTGCTCGACCACACGGTCGTCGCGCCCTGCAGCCAGTGCTTCGTCAACCTGGCCAAGACCGCCCGCTACCTGCACACGGACCCGGCGTTCGCGGATCGCGTCAACGACGCCCTCGCCGCGGGCGGCCTGTCGTGCACGCCGGGTGCGGTGGACGTCCGGCACCTGTTCGAGGTCATCGTCCACGACGTCGGCATGGACACGATCCGGGCGCGCGTGAGCCACCCGTTGCGCGGCCTGCGGGTCGCCCCCTACCTCGGCTGCCTCGTCACCCGGCCCGACTCCGGGGAACGGTGGCGCGAGAAGGAGCACCCGCACGCCTTCGATCAGATGCTCGAGGCGCTGGGCGCGGAGGTCGTGGACTACCCCTTGCGGACCGACTGCTGCGGCGGGCACCTGTCGCAGATCAGCCCGTCGATGGGCCTCGAGATGCTCCGCCGGCTGCTCGACGCCGCTGCCCGGCTGGACGTCGACGTGATCGCGACCCTGTGCCCGATGTGCCAGATGAACGTGGACCTCTACCAGTCCGAGGTGAATCGCCGGTTCCGGACCCGGTACCACGTGCCGATCCTGTTCTTCACCCAGCTGATGGGCATCGCGTTCGGCGCCGACGCGGGGACCCTGGGCATCGGCTCCGAGGTCGTGAGCGCCCGTGCCGCGCTCGCGAAGATCGGGGTCGAGGTGCCGGAGCCCGAGGTGCCGGAGCCGGTCGCCGCGGGCGCTCGCCCGCGCAAGCCGAGGCCGGGACGCGGACCGGAGCTGCCCATGCCACGCATGCCGGACCCCGAGGAGGCCGAGGAATGAGCGCCGGCCAGGACGGGGAGCGGATCGGCGTCTACGTCTGCCACTGCGGCAGCAACATCGCCGGCAAGGTGGACGTCGCGGCCGTGCGCGACTGGGCCGCCGAGCGGCTGGGCTCGCACGGGGTGGTGCTCGCGCGCGACAACAAGTTCATGTGCTCGAGCACCGGCCAGGAGCTGATCGAGCAGGACATCCGCGAGCTTGGCCTGACGCGCGTCGTCGTGGCGGCGTGCTCGCCGCACATGCACGAGAAGACGTTCCGCGCCGCCTGTGCGCGGGCCGGCCTCAACCCCTACCTGTGCGAGCTGGTGTCGATCCGCGAGCAGGTGTCGTGGGTCCACTCGGACCAGGCGGCCGCGACCGCGAAGGCGAAGGCGGTCGTCGCGGGCGGCGTGTACCGCGTCGCCGAGCACGCGCCGCTGGAGCCGATCCGGGTGGCGATCAACCCCACGACGCTCGTGGTCGGCGGCGGGATCGCCGGGATCACCACGGCCCTCGAGCTCGCCGATGCCGGCTTCCCCGTCCACGTCGTGGAGCGCGAGCCGTCGATCGGCGGCCACATGGCCCAGTTCGACAAGACGTTCCCGACGCTCGACTGCGCGGCCTGCATCCTGACACCCAAGATGAACGAGGTGGGCACCCACCCGAACATCACGCTCCACACCTGGAGCGAGGTCACCAACGTCAGCGGCTACGTGGGCAGCTTCCAGGTCACCATCCGGCACCGCGCGCGGTACGTCAACGCGGACCTGTGCACCGGTTGTGGCATCTGCCAGGAGAAGTGCGTCGAGCGGGTGGTGGACGAGGCGTACGAGGCCGGCCTGGGCTACCGGAAGGGCATCTACATGCCGTTCCCGCAGGCGATCCCGAAGGTCCCGGTGCTCGATCGCGAGCACTGCGTGTACTTCGAGAAGGGCACCTGCAAGGCGTGCGAGAAGTTCTGCCCCACCGGCGCCATCGACTTCACGCAGGAGGACGACGAGGTCACCGTCGAGGTCGGCAACATCGTCGTCGCGACCGGCTTCCGCCTGTTCGACCCGCGCCGGGTCGAGCCGTACGGGTACGGGCGCCTGCCCAACGTGTTCACCAGCCTCGAGTTCGAGCGGATGAGCAACGCCGCGGGCCCGACCGGCGGCCGGATCGTGCTCCGCGACGGCGTCACCGAGCCCCGGGCGGTGGGGATCGTCCACTGCGTGGGCAGCCGCGATCGCAACTACAACGAGTACTGCTCGGCGATCTGCTGCATGCAGAGCCTCAAGTTCGCGCACCTGGTCCGCGAGCACACCAACGCCGACGTGTACGAGTTCTACATCGACATCCGGGCGCCCGGAAAGGCGTTCGACGAGTTCTACCAGCGGGTCCTCGAGGAGGGGACCGTGTTTGTCCGGGGCCGCGTGGCCGAGGTCACCGACGCCCTCCGGTTCCCGGACGAGGCCGAGCACGACGGCCGCCTGATCGTCCAGGTGGAGGACACCCTGGCCGGTGTCCAGCGCCGGGTGCCGGTGGACATGGTCGTGCTGTCGGCCGCCCTGGAGCCGCCGAAGGACGCCTACGACGTCGCGCGCCGGTTCGGGCTGTCGTGCAGCTCCGAGGGCTGGGTGATCGAGCGCCATCCGAAGCTGGACCCGGTCGCCACGATGACCGAGGGGATCTTCGCGGCCGGCTGCGCGCTGGGCCCGCGGGACATCCCGAGCAGCGTCGCCAACGGTGCGGCGGCGTCCGCGCGGATCCTGGGCCGGATCTACCAGGGCGAGATGCTCCTCGAGCCCGTGCGCGCCACGGTGGACGAGGCGCGCTGCTCCGGCTGCAAGGTCTGCAACGACCTGTGCCCGTACAACGCGATCACGTTCCGTGCCGACACCGGCGTGAGCGCGGTCAGCCCGGCGCTGTGCCAGGGCTGCGGGACGTGCATCGCGGCCTGCCCGGCCGGCGCGATGACCGGGACCGGCTTCTCCGACGACCAGGTGATGGCCCAGATCGAGGGCCTGCTGTCCGCGAGCCTCGCCGCGCGGCCGGCGCCGGCCGAGGCGCCCACACCCGAGGCGGTGCCCGCATGAGCGACCAGACGCGCGCCGCGGCGGCCGACGGGTCGCGCTTCGAGCCGGTGATCCTGGGCTTCACCTGCAACTGGTGCAGCTACCGGGCGGCGGACCTGGCCGGCACGGCCCGGATCGGCTACCCGCCCAACATCCGGCTGGTCCGGCTCATGTGCTCCGGCCGCCTGGACCCGACCTTCGTCCTCGCCGCGTTCGCACGCGGCGCCGATGCCGTGGTCGTGTCCGGCTGCTGGCCCGGCGAGTGCCACTACCAGGTCCAGAACCTGCGGATGCTGGGCCGCTTCCTGCTCCTGCGGCGCACGATCACGCGGCTGGGCATCGAGCCGGCGCGGCTCCAGCTCGTGTGGGCGAGCGCGGCCGAGGGCCAGCGGTTCGCCCGGGAGATCACCCGGATCACCGAGGAGGTGCGGGCGCTCGGGCCGCTCGGCTGGAGCGCGGCGACGGACGGCGCGGCTGGGGACCTGGCCGGCGTGCTCGAGGCGGCCGCGGGCGCCGAGGCCGCGGACGGCGCGGCGCCGGCGTTGCCTGCACAGCCCGTGGACGGAGCCGAGCCGGCGCTGCACGCCGAGCCCGCGGAGGTGGCCCGGTGACCGTCGACGCCCCCGCCCGGCCGCGCCTCGCCGTCTACTGGGCCGCCGCCTGCGGCGGCTGCGACATCGCCATCCTCAACCTCCACGAGCGGATCCTGGACGTCGCCTCGGCGTTCGAGATCGTGTTCTGGCCGGCCGTCATGGACGTCAAGTACGCGGACGTCGAGGCGATGCCGGATGGCTGGATCGACCTGTGCCTGTTCACCGGCAGCATCCGGAGCACGGAGAACGCGGCGCTCGCCCGGCTCCTGCGGCGCAAGGCGCGGTTCCTGGTCGCGTTCGGATCCTGCGCCGGGGAGGGCTGCATCCCGGGCCTCGCCAACCTGTCCTCGCTGGACGACCTGCTGGAGGCGGCGTTCGAGGGCCCGTCGACCGACAACCCGGAGCACCTCCGGCCGGTCGAGACCTGGCCAACCCCCTCGGGCGACCTCCACCTGCCGGCGCTGCTGCCGCGGCTCCACACGCTGGACCAGGTGGTGCCCGTGGACTGGACGGTTCCCGGCTGCCCGCCGGAATCGGCGCGCATCGCGGAGGTCGTGACCCTCGCGGCGGCGGCGTTCCGCGGCGAGGTCCCGGTCCCGCCGACCGGCGCCGTCCTGGGCGCGGGCCACTCCACCGTGTGCGACGAGTGCCTCCGCGAGCGACACCCGAAGTCGATCGCCGGGTTCACGCGGATCCAGTCGCTCGAGGCGATCGACCCGCGGCTGTGCCTCCTCGAGCAGGGGATCCCGTGCAGCGGCTCCGCGACCCGCGACGGCTGCGGCGCGCTGTGCCCCGCGGCCGGGGCCCCGTGCATCGGCTGCTACGGGGCGCCGGAGGGCGTCCGGGACGCCGGCGCGCGCCTCCTGGCGGCGTTCGGCTCGATCATCGGCGAGGGCGACGAGTCCGACATCGAGCGCAAGCAGGCGACGCTGGTCGACCCGGTCGGCCGGGCGTACCGGTTCGGGCTCGCCCGGTCGCTGCTGGGCGGGGCCCGGACGTCGCACCCCGACGGCGGCGGAGCACCGGGCGGCGGCGCACCCGGCAGCGGGGCCGGCGTGCCGGTGCCGGCCGGCGTAGCGGTGCCGGCCGGTGTCGGAGGAGCCGAGCGATGACTCGCCTGACCATCGACCCCATCACCCGGCTCGAGGGCCACGGCAAGATCGAGATCTTCCTCGACCCGGCCGGCGAGGTGGAGCGCACGGCGTTCCAGGTGCCCGAGCTTCGCGGCTTCGAGCGCCTGTGCGTGGGCCGCCCGGTGGAGGAGATGGCGGTCCTCGTCAACCGGATCTGCGGCGTCTGCCCCGAAGCGCACCACATGGCGGCCGCCAAGGCGGCCGACGCGGTCTACGGCGTCACGCCGCCGAGGGCCGCGGTCCTGCTCCGCGAGCTGCTCTACTCGGCGTTCTTCGTCGCCGACCACACGACCCACTTCTACGCCCTGTCGGGCCCCGACTTCGTGGTCGGGCCGGACGCGCCGGTGGCGGAGCGCAACCTGCTGGGTGTCCTGCAGCGCGTCGGCAGCGACGCCGGCGGACGGGTCATCGAGGCCCGGCGGCGGTGCCACCGGGTGGTGGAGATCATCGGCGGCCGGGCGGTCCACCCGTGCACCAGCATCCCGGGCGGCCTGACCAAGGGGATCACGCCCGACGAGCGTGACGAGATCCGCGCCACGGCCGACCGGATGGTCGACTTCGCCGGGTTCAGCCTCGACCTGTTCGACACCCTCATCCTGGGCAACCCGGGGTACGTCGAGCTGATCACCGGCGACGTCTACCGCCACGAGACGTACTCGATGGGCCTCGTGGACCCGGACGGGCTCGTCACGTTCTACGACGGGCGGGTGCGGGTCACGGCGCCCGACGGCACGCGCCACGGCGAGTACCCGCCGGCGGACTACGCCGAGTGGATCGCCGAGCACGTCGAGCCGTGGACGTACCTCAAGTTCCCATTCCTGCGCAAGGTGGGCTGGAAGGGGTTCGTGGACGGCCCGGACTCGGGCGTGTACAGCGCCACGCCGCTCGCGCGGCTCAACGTCGCGGACGGCATGGCGACGCCGCGTGCCCAGGCGGCCTACGAGCGGTTCTACGCCACGCTCGCCCCGTCCGACGACGGCCGCAAGCGGCTGGTCCACGGCCGCATGGCGATGCACTGGGCCCGCCTCGTGGAGCTCATGTACGCGGCCGAGCGGATGGCGGAGCTCGTGGCTGACCCGGAGATCGTCTCGGACAGGGTCCGGACCCGGGCGACCGAGGTGGTCGGCGAGGGCGTGGGGACGGTCGAGGCGCCGCGCGGCACGCTGACCCACCACTACCGCACCGACGCCCGGGGCGTGGTCACGTGGGTCAACCTGATCGTGGGCACGACCAACAACCACGCGCCGATCACGATGTCGATCGACCGCGCGGCCCGGGCGCTGATCCACGGCGGGCACGCGGACCAGGGCCTGCTCAACCGGATCGAGATGGCGTTCCGCGCCTACGACCCGTGCTTTGGCTGCGCGACCCACTCGCTGCCCGGCCAGATGCCGCTGGAGGTCACGATCCGCGACGTGGCGGGGGGTGTCGTCGATGTCCGTCGCCAGCACTGCTGAGGCGTCCGCTCGCGGCACGCTCCCGGCGCCCGCCGCGACGGCGGCCGCGGCAACGCTCGTGATCGGTCTGGGCAACCCGGTCCTGGGCGACGACGGCGTCGGCTGGCTGGTCGTCGGCGAGGCGGAGGCGCGATGGTCGGGGGCGCCGGGCGTGGAGTTCGACCGGCTCGCGGTTGGCGGCCTCACGCTGATGGAGCGGCTGGTCGGCGCCCGCCGGGCGATCCTCGTGGACGCGGTGGTGACCGGGCTCGATCCTGCCGGCACGGTCCGGCTGCTCGAGCCGGGCACGATCCCGGGCCGCGACGCGACCCACCTCGACTCCCCGCACGACGTCACGCTCCGGACCGCGCTGGAGCTGGGCCGGACGCTGGGCGCGGCCCTGCCCGACGAGATCGCGGTGCTGACGATCGAGGCCGAGCGGGTGGGGGAGTTCAGCGAGCGGCTGACCCCTGCCGTGGCCGCGGCCGTCCCGGGCGCCGTGGCGCGGGTCCTCGCGCTGCTGGGCGACCGCTGATGCACGAGGCGGGCATCGCGGAGCGCATCCTGGAGCTGGTCCTCGCGCGTGCCGACGAGGCCGACGCCACGCGCGTCACGGCCGTGGAGCTCGAAGCGGGGGAGGACGCCGGCGTGTCGCGCGAGGCCGTCGAGTTCCACTGGCAGGCGGCCGCCCGCGGCACGCTCGCCCAGGACGCGGTGCTCCGGTTCCTCGCCGTGGACGATGACCCGACGGCGTTCCGGCTGGTCGCGATCGAGGCGGACGGGCTCAGTCGGCGCGCCGCTGCGCCACCAGCAGGGTGACGTCGTCGAACGGCTCCGCGTCGCCCCGGAACGCCAGCACGTCGCGGACCACCGTGGCCACGATGCCGTCGGCCGGGTGGCCGCAGGTCGTGCCCAGGACGTCGAGCAGCCGCTGCTCGCCGTAGAAGCGTCGCCGCTCGTCGCGCGCCTCGGTGATGCCGTCCGTGTACAGCACGATCGCGTCGTCCGGGCCGACCGCGGTGATCCCCTCCGCGAACACGGCGTCTCGGAAGGCGCCCAGGATCGGTCCGTCGCTCTCGAGCGCCTCGACGCCGTCGCCGCTGCGTGCCACGAGCACCGGGTCGTGGCCCGCGCTCGCGTGGCGGACGACGCCCCCGGCCGTGTCCACGACCAGGAGCGCGGCCGTCACGAACAGCGACGTCGCGCGCTCCGTGACGAGGATCCGGTTCACGCGGGTCAGGGCATCCGCCGGGCCGTCGGCGTTGTCGGTGGCCGCGTGGAGCAGGGCGCGCACGTCGGCCATCAGCAGCGCCGCCGGGATGCCCTTGCCGGTGACGTCGGCGACGACCAGGGCGAAGGTGTCGGATTGCCCGCGCACCGGGAACACGTCGAACAGGTCGCCGCCCACCTCGCGCGCCGGCTCGTAGTGCGCGCCGAACGTCCAGCCGGGCACGTCCGGGAAGCGCCGGGGGAGCAGCGCCATCTGGATCCGGCGACCGATCGCCAGCTCCTGCGCCATCCGGGTGCGGTCCGCGTCGTTGAGCCCGCCCTGGAGCACGAGCTCCAGCGAGCGGGCGACCAGCGCCAGCAGCTCGGGCGTCGCGCCGGCATCGCCGGTCACCGCGCCGACGGGCTTCCCGCCAACGGCGACGGCGTGGCGGTGCGCGGGGACGGGCCCGGCCGAGCGACCGGCGACGAGCGCACCGCCGGTGTCCACGAGCCCGACGGCCGCCCCGCCCGAGGCGGCCGTGGCGAGGGCCAGCAGCCCGGCGACGGACGCCGTGTCGACGAGGTCGTCGAGCGCGGTCACGGGGCGATCCGCCGGGCCGGACCGCGGACGGCCGGGCTGGTCGCTCATCCGGCGAGCGCGGCCTCGCGGGAGTCGAACACGGGCAGCAGCCCGGTCAGGCCGGTCCGCTCCAGCGTCCGGGCGACGGCCCCGACCGGCGACACGAGACGGAGGTGGTCCACCTGCCCGCCCTCGGCGACGTCCGTGCCGACCTCGTGGATCGCCTGCCAGCCGGCCTCGGGATCGGGCGGCTCGTGGCCGCCGAACACCAGCGCGAGGCTGTGGAGCGCCACGATCCCGGAGCTCGCCATGTACGTGAGCGCGCCCAGGTCGAGGACGAGCCGCCGGGCCCCGTCGGCGTACAGCCGCTGGCCGAGCGCGATCAGCTCCCGGTAGTTGGATGCGTCGAGCTCGCCCTCGAGGGCGACCACCGCGACCCCGGGTGTCGACAGGTCCACCGTCGTGTTCACGCGTCTCCTCCAGTGCTGTCGGTCGCCAGGTGCATGGTGACCTCGTTGCCGCCGCCCGGGATCGGGCGGTGCGTGAAGCGGTCCGTGATCTCGAGGATGAGGTGGATCCCCATGCCACCGGGGCGCCGCCGCTCCAGCGGCACGGACGGGTCGAACGGCGGCGCGGCCGCCGGGTCGAACACCGGCGCGTGGTCCCGGATGCGGACGACGATGCCCGCCTCGTCGCGTGCGAGCTCGACCTCCACGGGTCCGCCGGCGCCACGATACCCGTGCAGCGCCACGTTCGTCACCCACTCGTCCACGGCCTGGACGATCTCGCCAGCGAGCGTCTCGCCGGCCCCCAGCGCCGCCGCGGACCGGCGGACGAACGCCCGCACGCCCGCCAGCTCGGCGACGTCCCCGCCGCAGCGCATGACCGATCCCTCGTCGACGCTCACCGCTGGTAGACCTGCGCGATGGGCCAGCCGGGGCACGTCCGGCAGATGAAGACGTACAGGGACCCCGTCCCGAGGTCGAGACCGGCCGCCGACTGGACGGCGAACCGGGCGTCCGGCGGACCGTCCCAGGCACCCGCATCTTCGACGGCCAGCCAGCGCGGCCAGGTCCCGCCATCGAACTCGGTGTCGGACACCGTCAGCAGGTGCTCCATCGCGTGGCCCG
>CAYJOH010000012.1:0-15240 GCA_964371685.1 uncultured Anaerolineaceae bacterium | reverse complement strand
GAAGCCGTGGGCCCCGGTGGTTCGGCGAGCGTAGCCGTCGGCCGCGGCGGCTCGACGGGCGCCGGCGGGCCAACAGCCGGCGCAGTCTGCGGCCGATCCCCCCCGGTCCCGGGCACCGGCTGCCCGCGGGCCGCGTAGACCTCCTCGAGCCGGCCGACCAGGCGCGCCGCGGCCGCGTTCTCGGGATCGATCTCGAGTGCCTGCCTCGCCAGCCGGTAGGCCGCGGCGTCGTCGGTCCGCTCAAGCGCGACCCGCGCCAGGCCAACGACGGCGATCGAGTTCCGCGGGTCCGCCGCCACGGCCTGCGAATACAGCCGCTCGGCCTGGTCCACGAGCCCCATCGCCAGCGCGCGTTCGGCCTGGAGCAGCAGCTCGATCACCGTTCACCCTCGTCCGGCAGCATGTCGGCAAGCATGCCCTGCGCCAGCAGCATCAGCGTCGCGCGGTCGTTGAGCACCGGGTCGGCGATCACCTGGTCCACGAGCGCCTCGAGCACCCCGCCCAGGCGCGGCCCCGGCTGCAGCCCCAGCTCGCGCATCAGGTCGGCGCCGTCGATCGCGAGCGCGTTCCGGTCCAGCGGCACCCGCGCCGCCAGCTCGGCATCGATCCGGGCGCGGAACGCGAGCTGCTCCGGGTCGTCGGGGGGCATGCCGCTGCCGATGTCGTCGGCGCGCCGGAGCTCGAACAGGGGGTCGATCCAGTCCCGCCCGATGCGCCGGATGAACCGCCGGACGGCGGCATCGGTGGCCTCGGGGTCCACGACGAACATGTGATGCCGGATGAGGTGAACCACCTCGTCGGTGGTCGCGCGCGGGTACCGGAGCGAACGGAGGAACGCCTCGGCCTGCTGGGCCCCCACGATGTCGTGATGGTGGAACCGCCCGTCCGCCAGGGTCGCGGGCTTGCCGATGTCGTGCAGCAGCGCCGCCAGCCGGACGACCGGCCGGTCCGCGGGCACGGCATCGACCGTCCGCAGCGTGTGGTCCCAGAGGTCCTCGCCCGGGACCTTGTTCTGCGCGATCCCGCGCTGGCGGGCGAGCTCGGGCGAGATCACCGCCAGCAGCCCGGTGTCGAAGGCGAGCTGCAGCCCGACCGACGGCGTCGGTGCCTCGAGCAGCCTGACCAGCTCGGCTCCGATCCGCTCGCCCGAGAGGTGCCGGACCAGCTCGGCGTTGGCCCGGATCGCCTCGAGCGTCGCCGGCTCGATCTCGAACGCCAGCGCGGCCGCCAGGCGCACGGCGCGGATCATCCGCAGCGCGTCCTCGCGGAACCGGGCGTCCGGGTCGCCCACGGCCCGCAGCCGCCGCGCGGAGAGGTCGGCGAGGCCGTCGAACGGATCGACCAGCGCGCTGGGCGCCTCCGCCCCGTCGCGCGCCGCGCGCCCCCAGGCGATCGAGTTGACGGTGAAGTCGCGACGGGCCAGGTCCGCCACCACGTCGTCCCCGAACTCCACCCGGTGCGGGCGGCGGAAGTCCGCGTAGTCGTGCTCGGTGCGGAAGGTGGTGATCTCGAACACCTCCTCGTCGTGACGCACCGCGACCGTCCCGAACCGGTTCTCGTACACGGAGCCCGGGAACAGGGCGACGATCCGGTCCGGCCGCGCGTCGGTGGTCAGGTCCCAGTCCCTGGGCTCGCGGCCGAGCAGCGCGTCGCGCAGCGAGCCGCCGACGACGTAGGCGGCGTGTCCGCCGGCATGCAGGCGCTCGAGGAGGGCAACGACCGGCGGCGGGACGGCGTGTGCGAGTCGCGCGTCGGCGGCGCCGGGCATCTCCGGGGCGGCCACCGCGATCAGTTCCGGCCGAGGAACAGGTAGTCCCGCCAGGCCTCGTTCCGGTCGTCCGCCAGGTACGGCGTGAACAGCGAGTAGATGTCGCTGCGGGGCTCGAACGGCTGCCGGATGAGCCGCAGGCGCGCCTCCTCCGGTGTCTTGCCGCCCTTGCGGTGGTTGCACGGCTTGCACGCCGCGACCAGGTTCTCCCACGAGTGGGCGCCGCCACGGTGGCGCGGCATCACGTGATCCAGCGTCAGGTCGTGCGCCTCACGGCCGCAGTACTGGCAGGTGTGCCGGTCACGCGAGAAGATCTCGCGTCGGGTCAGCTTCACGCGCGGACGCGGACGGCGGATGTGGTGCTGGAGCCGGATGACGGACGGCGCCCGATAGACCGCGCGGACCGTCCGGATCTCCGCGTGGTTGTACTCGATCACCTCGGCCTTGGCGCCGAACAGCAGCCGGAACGCCCGCGGGATGTTGCACACGTTCAGCGGCTCGTAATTCTGGTTCAACACGAGCACCACGCCGTCCATCGGCCGAACGATAACAGGACGTTCGGCTCGGGCGGTCGGGCTCGGATTCGGGGTGCCGGCGGTGGTCTCCTCGTCAGACCCGGGGCGGGTCCATCGCCCGCTCCAGGCGGGCGATCTCGACCTCGATCCGGCCGACCTCAGCGGACGCCTCCTCCCACGCGTGGCTCCCGAGCTCCGCGGCGTTGCGGCGGGCACGGGCCTCCGCGTGGCGGGCGAGGAGCTGTTCGCGGGTCAGGGGGGTGGCGTTGTCGCCGGTGGTCGGGGTCTCGGCCATGGTTCCTCCGTTGATGGCCCAAGGGTAGCGCGAAGGGCGGCGGAACGGCGCCCCGATGACCGCTGCGGCGGCCTTGGGCCCGGGCCGCGCGGGGGCCTCACCGTGGGGCGGATCGGTCGCTGGGCGACCCAACGAGCGCGTCGTGCGACGTTTCGGGCGCCTGGCGCCTCGTTTGTCGCGTCCGGGGGCCATGCCGTGCAACGAACGCGGCGCTGATCGACCGACACATCTCGCGGTGCATCCGTTGCGTCGCTGGGCGACTGACGGAAGCACGGGGATTGCCCGAGTGCGTGCCACGAACGGTCGCCGCGACGAGCCGGGCGTTCCCCCTCCCCTACTCGGCGGCCCCGGCGATCCGGCGCACGGCCATCCCGGGCGCCACCGGCCCCTCGCGCAGCACCCGGGCATACCAGCGCGCGTCCTCCGGGTTCACCTTGTGGCTGATCCGTGCGATCCGCCGCCGCTCGAACCAGTGTGCGATCGTCTGGCACGGTGCCGCGTACTCGGTGAGCTCGATCAGCGCCCCCGCCGCCTCGTCGCCGAGCGCCAGCCGGTCGCCGGCCCGCAGCGCGGCCCAGTCGATCCCCAGCAGCGTGAGGTTCTCGCCGTAGGCGCCCGGGAACGCGGCGTGCCCGTCGCCGCGGACGCGCTCGATCGCCTCTTGCGCGTACAGCGACACGGCCGCGATGGCGCCGCCATGGATCGGCTCCGGCTCGTCGTGGCCGTCGCCCTCGAGGCCCAGCGCCAGGATCCGCGTCCCGTCGATCGGCGGCTTTGGCACGCCGCCGCTGTTCACGTTGACGGTGGCCACGATGCCGGCGTCGCCGGGCTCGATCGTCCGTCGCGCCGCCCAGGTGAGCTCCGTGTCGTACGGCAGCTCGACGACCTCGCGACCGGCCGTGTCCGGGTCCCGGTCCAGCACCCCGGCCAGCTGCGCGAGCACCGCCGCGCGCACCTCCGGGTCCGCGGCCGCCACGTGGCTGATCGACGCGAACCGGTCCAGCACGCCGTCACGCGTCAGGCGCTGCCCGTGCCGGAAGGACGAGGATTCGAACGGCTCGAACAGCGCGCACGACGCCAGCACCCGGCGCCATCCCCGCGGCTCACCGGCCTCGAGGTCGCGCAGCAGCGCCCCGGCCGCCGCGACCCAGGGGACGGTCTCGTCCCGCCGGTTCCACGCCAGCAGCAGCCGCCCGCCGGGGCGCAGCACGCGGTGGATCTCGGACAGGGCGCGGATCGTGTCGAACCAGTGGAACGCCTGCGCCACCACGACCGCGTCCACGGAGGCAGCGGGCAGCGGAATGGACTCGGCCGCGCCCTCGACCAGCTCGGCGGACGGCGCGGCGGCCGCCAGCAGGGCGCGCATCTCCGCCACCGGCTCCATCGCCAGGATCCGCGCCCCGGACGGGACCAGCAGCCGGGTCAGCTTGCCCGTGCCGGCACCCAGCTCCAGCACCGTCCGACCCGGCCGCAGGTCGAGCCGCTCGACGATCGTCGCGACGCCCTCGGCCGGGTAGTCCGGACGCCCGCGCTCGTAGGCCTCCGCGGCCGCGGCGAACCCGCGGGCGGCGGTCTCGTGGACGGTGTCGGTCATCGGCCGATCCCCGGGTGGGCCGCGTAGATCGCGTTCGCCACGGCGTCGATCGGCTGGGTGGGCAGTCCCCAGTCGCCGCTCAGGTAGACGTACACGAGGTCATACGCGGGATCGATCCACAGCCGCGTCCCGGAGGCGCCGCCGTGCCCGAAGGCCGACGGCGAGCCCGGGCTGGCCACCCCCGGCTTCCCCCAGCCCAGCGCGTAGTGGTCGTCCCGCAGCCGGTCGGGTGCACCGCCGATGCCGGCGACCGTCACCTCGCGCGTGGCCAGCGTGACGAACACCGGGGACAGCACCCGGACGCCGTCGAGCTCGCCGCCGCGGAGCATCGCCCGGCCGAACCGGAGCAGGTCGGCGGCCGTGCTCCACAATCCGCCCCCGGCGAGGTGCAGGTCGGTGAAGGCGTCCGTGATCGACCACCCGTGCTCCAGCTCGTGGGCCGCCGCCCTGCGCGCCTCCTCGCCGCGGGCGAAGGCGACCGGGGCCGTCCGGCCGGCATGGGTCGCCCGCGGGTCGAAGGTCGTGTCGGTCATGCCCAGCGGGCCCAGCAGGCCGTCGGCGAGCTGCGTCTCGAACGGCGTGCCGATCGCCCGGCCCACCGCCTCGACCAGGAGGTCGAACGTGAACGACGTGTAGCGGTAGCGGCTGCCGGGCGTCGCGTCCTGCTCGAGCCCGGCCGCGGCCCGGAGCAGCTCCTCGCGCGTGCCGCGGGCCTCGAGCAGCTCCTGGAGGTCGAAGTCCGCCAGGCCGCTGGTGTGCGACAGCACGTGCCAGGCGGTGAACGGCTGGCGGCCCGGACGCTGCAGCTCCGGCAGCCATGCGTCGAGCGGGACGTCAAGGGGGAAACGCCCGGCCTCCACGAGCTGGAGGACGGCGGTAGAGACGATCGGCTTGGTGATCGAGGCCAGGAGGCACACCGAGCCGGTGCCCACGCCCGGTGCGCGCTCCGACATCGCCGCCTCGAGCCGGATGACGCCGCGCGAGTCCGCGACGCCCAGCACGACGAACGGCGCGGTGCCGTCGGCGACCTGGGCGGCAGCGATCTCGAAGGCACGGTCGAGGGCGCGTCGCTGGAGGCGGGTCTCGGGCTGGCCGGGCATCGGCACACGATACCGGCCCGCGCCGGGCGACAGGTTTCGCTCGCGGGAACCGCGGGCCCGGCCCCGCCCGGCGTCCCCGAAATCGGCTAGCAGGCGGGCGCAGGTTTTCCGACCGGAGTACGATCCGCAGCGTGACCGACGCCGCCCGCGTGAGCGACCCGTCCGCGCGCCCAGCCTCCCCCATCGCCGAGGAGATCCGCCTCCGCCTCGCGGACGCGTGGGGCGAGATGGGGGCCGCGTGGGGCGTCGCGCCGGCCATCGCCCGGGTGCATGCCTACCTCATGGCGCGCCAGGAGCCGCTCACCGAGCGCGAGGTCCGCGAGGCGCTCAACCTCAGCCATCGCGCGGCCAGCCTGGCGCTCGCCGAGGCCGAGGCGTGGGGCCTCGTCGAGCGGGTCGCCGAGCCGCGGCGCGTCGGGCGGCGCGGGCCGGCGGGCACCGCCTACGCGGCCATCGGCGACCACTGGCGGTGGTTCGGCCGGGTCGTCGCGGAACGCAAGGTACGCGAGGGTGACCCGATCATCGTCGTCCTCGAGCACACCCTGGCCGAGGCGAACCACGCGCTCGCGAAGCACCCCACGGACCCGGACCTCGTCCGGCTCCGCGAGTGGCTGACGACATTCCTCGTCTTCGTGCGCCTGTTCGACCGCGCGGTGGGGCTCGTCAGCCGCCTCGAGCCGACGGAGCTGGAGCGGGCCCTGCGCCTGCTGGGCGAGGTACCCGACGAGACGATCCTGCGCCTCGTCAGCCTGCTCGACGGCCTCCCGGACGACGACGTCCTGGGCCTCGTGGAGGCGCTCAGCCGGCTGTCTCCCTCGTCCGCCCGCCGCGCGACGACGCTCATGTCGGGGGTCGTCCGGACCCTGGTCCGCTAGCTCGCGCCAGGCCTCAGCCCGCCATCGCCGGCACCCGCAGCGTGCCGGCGGCCACGACCAGCTCCTCCCCAATCCGGCGCAGCAGATCGTCCTCGAGGCGGCTGGTGGGACCCGTGACGCCGATCGAGCCGATCAGCGAGTCCCCGATCCTGAGCGGGACGGCCACGCAGCTCACGCCGATCGACGTCTCGTCCCGGTCGAGGGCGTAGCCGTCGGCCCGCGCGGCGATGACCGCGCGGTACAGCGTCGGGCGGTCGCGGGCGGCATTGAGCGTGCCGCCCTCGAAGGTCAGGCGCTGGAGCTCCTCCTCGAGCTCGCCGTCGTCCAGCCCGGACAGGTAGGCCTTGCCCACGGCGGAGCAGTGCATCGGCCGCAGCGCCCCGAGCTGCTCGCGGATCCCGAGCACCTGCTTGGACGGGAAGAACGCGGCGTACACCATCGATCCCCGCGCCGGGACGGCCAGCATCGTCGCCTCGCCATACTGCGCCCGGATCGAGCGCAGGATCGGGTCCACCAGCTCGCTCAGGTCGGCGTGGTCCGGGGCCCGGGAGACGAGGCGCAGCAGGCGGGCGCCGACCGTCGCGTACCGGCGGGCGACGGGATCGCGGGTGACGTAGCCCGTGGACGCCAGCTGGCGCAGGAGCCGGAGGGCAGTGCTGCGATCGATGTCCAGCTCGCGGGCCAGCTCGGAGGGCGTCCGGGGCGCCTCGGCGAGGAGCTCGAGGGTCCGGAAGATGCGCGCGACGGCGGAGCGATCGGATCCCGGCTCGTCGCCGGCCACCGGGGATGAATCGGTCATGGACGCCCCGCTCCTGGTGGGTGCCGTGCCCCGCCGCCCACCCGACCCTGCTCGGGTCTCGTCTGGAGGAGGGGCTGCCTGCCTCCGCATTGTATGGGTCACGACGGCCGCGGTTGGCGCCGGTCCCGACGGCCCGGTCAACCCTTGATCGAACCCGAGAGGACGTCTGTCCCGTAGCGGCGCTGGAGCACGTAGTACACGACCAGGACCGGCAGCGCGACGAGGATCGCGGCGGCCGAGGTGACCTGGTAGTTCAGCCCGAACTGGCGGCCCACGAAGTAGTTGAGCGCCGCCGGCGCCATCTGGAGCTCCGGGTTGGGGATCATCACGATCGCCAGCAGCAGGTTGTTCCAGGTCCAGATGAACAGGATCGTCGCCAGCGCGAACGTGGCCGCGCCGGCGGTCGGCACGATCACCCGCCACAGCGTCTGCCACGAGCTGGCGCCGTCCGCGCGCGCCGCGTCCAGCAGCTCGCGCGGGAAGCCGCGGAAGAACGACGTCATCCAGAACGTGCCGAAGGCGAGCGACCCGCCGATGTCGGGCAGGATCATCGCCCAGTAGGTGTCGATCAGCTTGAGCGCCCGGAACTCGTAGTACAGCGGGATGATCGTGGCCTCGTAGGGCACCACCAGCCCGACCAGGAACAGCACGTACAGGGCGCGCGACCCGCGGAACCGCATCGTCCCGAACGCGAAGCCGGTCAGGATCGAGAGCACGACCGACACGCTGACGACCGTGCCGGCGAGGATGAAGCTGTTGCGCAGCGAGCGGCCGATCCCCGCGTCGGGGTCGGTCCAGGCCGCGATGAAGCTGTCGAGCGATGGCTGGGTCGGGATCGCGAGCCCGTGCACGGTCGCATCGGGCGGGTTGAATGCCACCAGGGTCGTGGACAGCAGCGGCCAGGCCGTGAACAGCGTGAACAGGAACAGGATCGCGTAGGACACGACCTGGTCGCGCCGCGAGACCATCAGCGGGACTCCCGGAACACGCGGTTGATGGTCGCCACCGCGATCAGGATCACGATCGTGAGCAGGACCGCGAACGCGGACCCGATGCCCACCTCGCCGTTGAGGAACACGCTCCAGTACATCGACAGCGACGGCGTCGTGGTCGCATACCCGGGGCCGCCGCGGGTCGTCATCAGCGGCAGGTCGAACATCCGCAGGGCGAAGATCACGGTCATCGTGAGCGCCACGGCCAGCTCGTAGCGCAGGCCGGGCAGGGTCACCGAGACGAACTCGCGCCACGCCCCGGCGCCGTCGACGCGCGCCTGGTCGTAGAGGTCCCTGGGGATGCGCTGCGCCCCGGCGAGGAGGAGCACGAGCACGAACCCGAAGTTCACCCAGGCGCCCATCACCCCCAGCGAGGGCATGGCCCAGAAGAAGTCGCCCAGCCAGGCGTTTCGCGCGTCGTCGCCCAGGACGGATCCGATGACCTGGTTGACCGACCCGTCGAGGGCCAGCAGCCAGCGCCAGGCGATCGCGACGACCGCGAGCGCGAGCGTGTACGGGATGAAGAACACCAGGCGGAAGAAGCTCATCCCGCGGATCCGGGTCCGGGTCATGGCCACGGTCAGCAGGAGGCCCATCAGGACGGGCAGGATGCCCTGGAGCCCGACGAACCAGAGGGCGGTCAGGAACGTGCCGCGCGCGTTGGGGTCACCGAGGACCTTGCGGAAGTTGGCGAGCTCGACGAACACGGGCTGGGTCAGGCCGTCCCAGCGGAACATCGACAGCGACAGCGTCATGATGATCGGCAGGATCACGAACGCGACATAGAACGCCAGGCCGGGCAGGATCAGCAGGTACGGCAGGAGCCGCGAGTCGCCCAGCCCGCGGGGCGGCGCGGAGCGCTGGGTCGTCACGGTGCCCGCCCGACGAGGCGGCGCAGGTTGGAGCCGGTCGCGGCGAGGTCACGCCCGATCCGGTCGAGCAGGGCGTCCGGCAGCCGCGTGGAGGGGCCCGTCAGCCCGATGGCGCCCATCAGCGAGCTGCCGACCCGGAGCGGCACCGCGACGCAGCTCACGCCCAACGACGTCTCGTCACGGTCCAGCGCGAAGCCGGCGGACCGGGCCTCCAGCACCTGGCGGTACAGCGTCGCCCGATCCCTGGCGGCGTGCGCCGTGCCGCCGTCGAACGCGATCCGCCCCAGCTCGCGGTCGAGGGCGTCGTCGTCCAGCCCGGAGAGGTATGCCTTGCCCACCGCCGAGCAGTGCATCGGCCGGATGGAGCCCAGCTGCTCCCTGACCCCCAGCATCTGACGGGACGGGAAGAATGCCGCGTACACCATCGATCCCCTGGCAGGGACCGCCAGCAGGGTGGCCTCGCCGTACTGGGCCCGGACCGTCCGCAGGATCGGGTCGACCAGCTCGCTGAGATCCGTGTGATCCGGAGTGTAGGAAACCAGCTGGAGGAATCGAGCGCCGACCGTGCCATATCGACGGGACTGGTCGTCACGTGCGACGTACCCGGTCGTCGACAGCTGCCGGAGCAGGCGGAGGGCGGAGCTGCGGTCGACGTCGAGCCGGTGGGCGAGCTCGGCGGGGGCCATCGGACGCTCGGCGATCAGCTCCAGGGTGCGGAACACGCGACCGACCAGCGATCGCGGGTCCTCGGGGTCGGCGGCGGGTGCCGGCCCCGGCGTGGCCCGGGCCGCGTCCGCTCCCGCGCTCACCATGCCCTCCGGGGCCGACGATCCGGCCGGCGCCGGGACGCGCGCGGGCCATGGTCCGGGCGTGTCGCCTCCACTAGGCGGCACCGACCGACGCGGCCTGCTCGACGCGTGGGGGCAGGCCGATGATCCCGCGCGCCTCGTCCGGGGTTGCCGGCTCGCGGCCCATCAGCCGCGCCATGCTCACGATCGTGTCGACGAGCTCGGCGTTGGAGCGGGACGGCGTCCCGTCCGGCAGGTAGGGGTTGTCCTCCCACCCCACCCGCACGTGGCCGCCCATGCTGATCGCGAGGCCCAGCAGCCCCCACTGGGTCGCGGGGTCCATCACGCTGACGTTCCAGTTCACGCGCTCGGGCAGGTGGTGCACGAGGTAGATCAGCGACTCGGGGGTGGGCGGGGTCCAGGCACCGCCCTGCCAGCCGATCAGCAGGGTGGTCCAGACCGGGTCCGCGAGCAGGCCCTTGCGGCGGATGTAGTCGAGGTTCCAGAACGCGCCCGTGTAGAAGGACTCCACCTCGGGCTTGACGCCGTGCGCGAGTGCCGCTGCGCAGAACTCCTCGAGCTCGGGACGCGTGTGGATCCCGTACTGCTCGTTGGCCGGCAGCGCCGGGTCCGGCTGGAAGAACTCGTCGTGGGCGTTGAACGCGTACGACATCATGTCCGGCCGGTGGTCGAACAGGGCGATCTTCTCCTCGATCCGCGCGCTGGCGATGCCGAACTGGATGATCGCGTCGCGCCGCGACCTGATCCGCTCGGTCAGGTCACCCCAGCCCGCGTGGTCGATCCGCGACAACCGCCGGCCGTCGGGCTGCATGGTGTCCTCGAGGTAGTGGACACCGTGGTGGTGGGCGAGGCTGGCCCCTGCGTCGATCGATCGGACGTACTCGTCGGCGACCGCGGCCGTGTCATCGATGCGCGGCATGGCCGAGAAGCCGGGGTACGACGCCGAACTGTCGACGGTCACGGTGATGATGACCTTGTCCATCAGGGCCTGTCTTCCTTGCTCGCTGCGGGTCGGATCGGGGCGCGATGGAGGAGGCCGGGGGCCTCCTCCATCGGTGCGGTGGGCGTTACGGCAGGCTCGCCATGTACTCGTCCCAGTTGTCCTGGACGGCCTTGGCGTAGGCCTCCGACGTCATCTGCCCGCCCAGCAGCAGCTGGCTCTGGGCCATCATCAGGGTCCCCATCGTCGGGGTCGGCCAGTCCTCCCACGTGAACAGCCCGTTGTCCGCGTTGAGCCGCGCGTACTCGTCGGCCATCTGCTTGAGCAGCGGGTTGTCGATCGTGGCGTTGGCGCCGGCGAGGGCCGATGAGGGCCGGCCGGCGGCGATCTGCGCGGCGATCGCCTCGGGGGACTGGGTGATGAAGTTCACGAACGACGCGGCGCAGTCCGGGTACTTGGTCTTGGACGAGACCACGAACGGCAGGCTGTAGCCGCCGACGGCCGCGTGCTTGCCGCTGTCCCCGACGGGATAGAGCATGAAGCCCGCGTTGTCGCCCATGGCCTTGAAGATGTCGCCCAGGGCCCACGTGCCGCCGATGTAGAACACGCCTTCGCCCTTGCCGAAGCGGGCGACCGCGTCATTGAAGCTGGTCGCGAGGGCGTCCTCGTTGTAGTAGCCCTTCTCCATCCAGGCACGGAAGTCGTTGCCGGCCTGAGCGTGCCCGGCGTCGTTGTAGGTGCTGCCGGGGACGTTGAACACCCAGTCGTTGATGTCCTCGGTCGGGACGTACCAGCCGTTGAACAGCGACAGGTTATGGAGCGCCGGCCAGCGGTCGGAGTCGCCGAGCATCACGGGCAGCTCGCCCGCGGCCTTGGCCTGGTCCAGGAGCGCGAGGAACGCGTCCTTGGTGTCCAGCGTGGTGACGTCCGTGACGCCCAGCGCCGCGAGCTTCTCCTTGTTGTAGAACACCCCGACGTACTGGATCGCCTGGGTCATCGACCAGATCGAGCCGTCGCCGAACGTCTTGCCGTCGGTGGTGAACTTCTGGACCTTGAGGGCGGACGCCGGGAATGCGTCCTGCCAGCCGAAGGCGGCGGCGTACTCGTCCAGGTTGAGGATGAGGCCGGCCTTCATCAGGGCGCCGTTGATCGTCCAGCCGTGGTTCGCCTGCATCACGTCCGGCGGGTTGTCACCGGCCATGGCGAGCTTGATCGTGTCCCAGGCCGAGGCCCAGTCCTTGGCGTTGATCTGGATCTTGACGTTGGGGTTCTGCGTCTCGAACTCCGCGGCCAGCTTCTTGAACTCGTCCTGGATGACCTCACCGGCCTCGGAGAAGCCGACGGTGAGCGTGATGTCCCCGATGTCAGAGCAGTCGGGGAGCCCGGCCGCCTCGGACGGCGACTCGACGGGCGGCGCCGATTCCGGGGCCGTGGTCGCCGGTGTCGTGTCCGTGGGAGCGGGCGAGGCCCCACCGGAGCAGCCGGCCAGCAGGCCGGCCATGGCGAGGATGGCAGTGGAGCGCCTCCACTGAGTCCGGAGCGTCAAAGCCTGTTCCTCCTACACACATCACTCCTGTCCAGGGCGCGCGCCCCGGTCACCTCTGTCCGCGCGGTGCCTCCATGCTGCGACTCAGTGGTGCAATGAATGCTACATGATGCGTCAACTGCAGCATATGTCAGCAAGGAGGTGCTACGAGAGCAACGATCGATACCTCGTGACGTAGTGGCGGCCGACTACCGGACGCTGTAGCCGCCGTCGACGACCACCGTCGCGCCATGGAAGAACGACGCGTGCGGTGAGGCAAGGAACAGGATCGCGTCGACGATCTCGGCCTCGGTGCCGAGCCGGCCGACGATCTGTCGCTGCGCCATCTGGCGGCGCAGCTCGGCGGGATCGGGTGCTCCGGCGACGATCCGGTCCACCCAAGGGGTCTCCGTGGTCCCGGGGGCGACGCAGTTGGCGCGGATGCCGCGCTCCGCGTAGTCCACCGTGAGGCTGCGGGTCAGCGAGATCAGCGCGGCCTTCGAGGCGCCGTACGCGGCCCGGCTGGGGATGCCGATGACACCGCCGACCGACGCGACATTGACGAACACGCCGTGTCCCTGCTCGAGCATGGTGGGGAGCGAGGCCTGGCAGACGAGGAACGGGCCCCGGGTGTTGACCGCGAACGTCATGTCCCACTGCTCGAGGGTCGTGTCCAGCACGTCCGCCCGGTAGCCCACGCCGGCGTTGTTCACGACCAGGTCGATCCCACCGAGGAGCCGGATGGCCGCGGCCACGGAGGAGAGTGTGGCCGCGGCATCCGCGAGATCGACGGGAACGGGCAGGCAGCGATCGTCACCCAGCTCGGACGCGAGGGCCCGCAGGGCCGCCTCGTTGCGGCCCAGCGCCGCCACGCGACAGCCGGCGCCGGCCAGCGCGACGGCGGTCGCACGCCCGATGCCCGACGAGGCTCCGGTGACCAGGGCGAGCTGCCCCGCGAGGTTCCAGGGATCGGTCATCTGTCGGCCATCTCGTGCTACTGGTGAAACGCGTTGCGTCGCATGCACCTTCAGTATCGAATGGCGTCCGGCGATGTCAAGGCCGATGTACCGTTGATCGCAACGCAGTGTGGACCGTTGCCGCGCGCGGCGGCGCGTGGCATCATGGCTGCGCCAGATGCAAGACGGTGCATCGAGCGCATCAAGTGGCAGCCTGCGCCGGTCATGGGCGACACATGGAGGTGAGCGGTGGACACTCGGGTCGGCGGCGGGTCGTCGACGATGCAGGCCGCCGTGCTGCGAACCATCCCCGCGGAGCGCCTCGACGTCGCCCGGGTCCCGGCGCCAGCGCTCGAAGGCCCGGCGGAGCTGCTGGTCCGGGTGGAGGCCTGCGGGATCTGCGGCACGGACCTGCACATCGTGGCCGGCTCGTCGTACCGGCCTACGCCCCCGTTCGTGCTCGGCCACGAGACGGTCGGTGTCGTCGTGGACGCGACACCGGACGCTGCCGAATGGCTCGGCCGGCGGGTGACGATGACCAACTTCACCGGCTGCGGACGGTGTGCGACGTGCCGCGCCGGCGACGAGCGGCTGTGCCCGGACCTGCGGTCGATCACCGGCGTGCTGGAGGCCTGGGGCGGGTTTGCGGACCGCGTCCGGATCCACCTGGCGCAGGCCGTCGAGGTCCCCGCCGGGCTCGACGCCGTCGCGGCCGCATCGCTGGTCGACGCCGGGCCCACCGCCGCCAACAGCGTCCGCATGGCGCTCTCGCGCGCGCCCGAGCGGGTGCTGGTCGTGGGCGCCGGTCCGATCGGGTTCCTGTCCGCTGAGCTGCTCCGTGCCGCGGGGGTGCCCGTCGACGTGGTCCATCCCAGCCCGCTCCGGCGGGCCGCCCTCGCGGCGCTCGGGCACCGCGTCGTGCCCTCGTTCGACGATGCCGAGGCCGCGTACGACGTGGTCATCGACTGTGCCGGCGTGCCGGAGGTGATCGTGCCGGGGATCGCCAGGCTCGGTCCCCGCGGCGAGTACCTGCTCGCCGGCTACGCCAAGGCGCCGGACCTCGACCTCGCGGCCGTCGCGCGCAAGGAGGCCGTGATCCGCGGCGTGCGCTCCGGTCGCCGCGACGACCTGGAGACGGCCCTGCGGATGGCCGCCGACGGGTCGATCCGGCTGCCGGAGATCACGACCTGGCCGCTGCCGGAGATCAACGCCGCCCTCGATGCCCTGCGGGCCCACGCGGTCCCGGGCAAGGCCGTGATCGTGCCGGAGGCATGACGATGCCGCTCGTCCGGATCGCGCTCGACCCCGCGATGATCGCGCCGCGCCCCGTGGAGGACGGACTGCGGGCCGCGGTCGCCGCCGGGTACCGGGCGGTCGAGCTGGGCAACCGGCCGGATTTCGTGCCGGCCTTCGGCGCACCCGTGACGTCCGTGCCCGAGCTCCGGCGGGTCGCCGGTCTGGCCGCGGGGCTGGGGGTGGAGATCGCCTCGCTGGCGGTGATCCAGGCGTGGTCCAGCCCGGACGAGGCCACGCGCCGGCGGGCCGTGGGCTGGTGGCGCGACGGGATCGCGGCCGCGGCGGCGATCGGTGCCCCGCGGATCAACTCGGAGCTGTCCGGCGACCCCGCACGCCCCGACGCGAGCCGCGACGCGTTCCTTCGCTCGCTCGGCGAGCTGCGGCGGGACCTGGTCGACGCGGGCGTCACGGTCGCCGTCGAGCCGCACCCCGGCGACTTCATCGAGACGACGGACGCCGCCATCGAGCTGCTCGAGGCCGCCGATCTCGACGGGCTGCACTACCTCCAATGCATCCCGCACGCATTCCACCTCGGAGGGACGGCCCGCGAGCAGGTCGTGCGCGCCGCCGGGCGGCTCGACCACGTCCACCTCGCCGACACGTTCCGACCGGAGCGAACGATCCTGAACCCGGCCAGCCCGCAGGTCCGCATCCACCAGCACCTGGACCCTGGCCAGGGCGAGATCGACTTCGACGTGGTGGCCCGCGCCCTCGGCGAGATCGGGTTCGAGGGGCTGGTGACGGTCCAGGTCTTCGCCTGGCCGGAGCGTGCCGAGGCGTCGTTCGCCGCCGGCCGCGAGGCGGCCGAGCGGTTCGTGGCCACGATCGAGGGCGCGCGGCCGGACGGGGCCCCCACCCCGCGGACTGCCGCATGACGGACCTCGCGATCCGCCCGGCCGACGCC
>CAYJOH010000011.1:0-16338 GCA_964371685.1 uncultured Anaerolineaceae bacterium | reverse complement strand
CGGCCGAGTCCGACGTCGCCGTCTACCAGGAGGGGCACCGCAGGATCTCCTACCGGGGCGACTGGGACGCCGCCTACTACTCGAGCTACCTCGGTGGCAAGGCGCGAGCCACGGACGACGTCGGAGCGTCGGCGAGGCTCGAGTTCAAGGGTGCCGCCGTGTCCTGGGTCGGCCCCGTCGGCCCGACGCGCGGCAGGGCGAGGGTCTGGGTCGACGGCGTCCTCGTCAAGACCGTCAGCACCTACGCGTCCTCGTTCCGCCCGACCCGCGTCCTGTTCAAGATGTCGTGGGACCGCGTCGGCAGGCACCGGATCGCGGTCGTCTCGATGGGCACGGCCGGTCATCCCACCGTCGCGGTCGACGCGTTCCTCGTCCGGCTCGACACCGGCGTCGACGCCGACCCCGTCGATGACGCCGGCGCCCCGATCGGCACGCCGGATCCCGAGCCGACGGACGCACCCGACCCGACCGCGGCGCCGACCGCGACCCCGGCTCCGCCGGCGGCTCCGACGGCAGCGCCCACCCCGACGCCAACGACGGCGCCCGCGCCCACCACCGCGCCCACGCCCGCGCCGACAACGGCTCCGACGCCCGCCCCCACGCCGGCTCCGACGCCCGCCCCAACGCCGGCTCCGACGCCCGCGCCGGCGGCCGGGTGCGACGCCACCTTCGGCCAGGCACCCTCATCGACCACCGACCAGTCGGCCGCGATCTCGAGCTTCCTGAGGGCCAACGAGGGCCGGACGGTCTGCTTCACCAAGGGCACCTACCGGGTCGACGCCAAGCTCACGATCGAGGGCTGGAGTGGCACGATCCTGGGCCACGGCTCGACGTTCCGCCGCTACTCGTCGACCGCCACCTCGCAGATCATCCGGATCGTCGACAGCTCCGACATCGTGATCGACCAGCTGTCGGTCATGGGCCCCGCGAGCCTGTCGTTCATCCAGAACCGGACGTTCGGGGACGGCGACCGCGAGGACGAGCACGCCGTGTCCATCGAGTCCGTGCGCAACCTCACGATCCGGGGCGGCCGGTTCTCCAACACCAACGGAGACGCGTTCTACGTCCGGGCCCGCAACGACACCTCGCCGGCGCCCGAGAACATCCTGATCTCCGGCGTGGTCATGGACATCAACGGCCGGAACAACATCTCCGTCATCGGCGCGCGCAACCTGAGGCTCACCGGGAGCACCGGGTCCAACGCCTCGCTGCACGGGTTCGATGCCGAGCCGAACCGCTCCACCGATGTCCTCGAGGGGATCAAGATCGACAACACGAGGTTCTCGAAATTCGACGCCGCGCACACGTCGTCCGGGCCCGGGTACGCCGTGGCGATCTCGCCCGGGTACGCCAACGTCCAGGCCAAGGGCATCCAGCTCCTGGACGTCTCGATGGACAAGGCCATGGTCCTGGTGGCCGGCTATGACAGCTCGCACCCGGCGACGACCGTGACGATCGACGGCTGCCGGCCCGACACCAGCACCGGTCGCGGGGCGCTCCTCGAGCACATCCGCGGGCTGACCTTCACCGACAACGGGTTGCTGGTGCCGCACCTCACCGACGCCTCGTAGCCAACCCACCCGGGCGGGGCCCGGGTCGAATACCGCGGCACGCGATACGCTATCGCGATGCAGCTCACCCCCCGGGGCGCGTCCCGTGTCCCGGGCGACCCGGTTCCGTCGTACGTGGCCCGCGCGATCGAGCAGGTCGAGGCCGTCGGGACGGCCGAGCTCGTCGCCGTCATCGTCGACCCGTCCGGCTCGGAGGGTCCCCGTCCGCGCGCCGACCGCTGGTACGACGCGGTCGAGCGCCGGATCTTCCGTGGCGGTCCGGGGGCGCTCGACGCCGTTCCCCTGTCCGGGGCGCCGGCCGCCGTGCGCCGGGCGGCTCCAGGAGCGGCCGCCTGGGACGTCGTCCGGGAGCGCCGCGCCGACCTGCTGCTCGATCTCGCCGCCCGGTCGCTGCCTGCAGCCGATGCCCACTCGCTGCCCGCGGCCGGCGGCACGGCGGCCGGCCCGTCGCCCGGACACTGGCGGCTCCGGTTCGCGGCCGGCCTCGACGGCCCGCGCCACGGGGCCGTGCCCAGGCTCGCGGCCGGTGACGGGCTCGGCGTCGCCGTCCTCGAGGGCCTCCTTGGTGACGGCGCCGTGGCCGACCTCGCGTGGCACGTCGGCGCCCTGCCGGCGGTCGGGCACGTCCGCAACCGCGACGCGCTGCTGTGGGCCGCCGCCAACCTCCCCGCCCGGGCGCTCCGGCGCGGAGGCCGCATCGCCGCCGCTGCCACGCCCGAGCTCGACGGCGCCGGCTCCGTGCGGGACGCCGGGCCCGTGCGGGACGCCGGCTCCGTACGCCCCGGCTGGCTGCGGCTCGCCGGCGTGACGGCGCGGCGGATCGCCGAGCGCGTCGTCTACCGCGAGGAGTGGCAGGTCCTGACCCGCGCCAGGGACCCGCAGGCGGATCCGCCGGGCGACCTGCGGGGCTTCCGCGAGGTGCCCGCCCCGCCGGGCCGGTTCTACGCCGACCCGTTCCTGCTCGCGGACGACACGGGCGTCCGGCTGTTCGTCGAGGTGTCGGGCAGCGGCCGCCACGAGGGCTCGATCGTCGCGCTCCCGCTCGCCCCCGACGGGACGTGGGGCCCGGCCGAGCCCGTGCTCTCGCTGGGCCGCCACCTCGCGTACCCGCACGTCGTCGCGATCGGGGGCGGGCCGGTGCTCACGCCGGACGACGGCACCGGGCGCGTCGTCGTCGCCTACCGTCCAGGTCCCGACCGGGGGCCGTGGCAGCCCGCGGCCACCATCCTGTCCGGTGTCCGCGCCGCCGATCCCACGCTCCTGGAGCACGACGGCCGCCTGTGGCTGTTCGTCACCGAGGTTGCCCACGGGATGTCGCCCTGGGACGACCTCCACCTCTACAGCGCCCCGTCGCTCGATGGGCCGTGGGAGCCGCATCCCGGCAACCCGATCGTCGCGGACGTCCGGCGCGCCCGATCGGCGGGCCGCATCCTGCGTCACGGGGGCCGCCTCGTCCGGCCCAGCCAGGACTGCGCGGCGGCGTACGGCCGCCGGGTCGTGCTCAACGAGATCACGCGCCTCGACCGCGAGGCATACGAGGAGCGGACGATCGGGACCATCGAGCCAACCGGCACTCCGGGCGCGCGGCGGACGCACAGCTACAGCACCGACGGCGGCATGGAGGCGGTGGACGCCCTGGTGCGTCGCCACCGGCTGAGCCCCCTTGGGGCCCGGCGCGGCCGGGTCCGGCCGGTTCCGCCGGTGCGCGCGTGACGGGCCGCCCGGGCCGCCGCCCCCCGGCGCGCATCACCCCGTTCGCCGTGCTCGTCGTCCTCGCGGCCCTGCTCGTGGCGGTCGGCGGCATGGTGGTGATCGCGCGTGGCCCGGGCGCCGCGCCGTCAGTCCCGCCGACCGGCTCGCCAGCCACCCCGGTCATCCGCCCGTCGGCCACGACGGCGTCCGGGCCGGCGCTGGTCGAGGTCCCGGCATCGGTCGATGCCACGGGCGAGACCGACGTCACGGACGCGCTCCAGGCCGTGATCGATGCGGCGCCCGACGGCGCGCTGATCCGGCTCGGGGCGGGTGCGCGGTATCGCATCGAGGCGGCCCTGGAGCTCCAGCAGCGGCGTGACCTGCTGATCGACGGCCGTGGGGCGACCATCGTCCTCGTGGAGGGCGAGCGCACGCGACGTCGCCACCTGTGGCTGGTCGACTCGACCTCGATCGAGATCCGCGACCTGACGCTGGTCGGCTCGAACCCGGACCCGGGCGTGCTCGACGAGGCGCGCCAGTTCGAGCACGGGCTGTGGATCGACGGCGGCGGCGCGATCACCGTCACGGGCGTCACGATCGACAACCCCAGGGGCGACTGCGTCTACCTCGGCGACCGCGACGGCCGCCTGGGCTGGGTCGACGGGTTCACCCTGCGTGACAGCGCGTGCCACGGCACCGGGCGCAACGGCGTCTCGATCGTCGCCGGCCGGAACGTCCGGATCGAGGGCAACACGTTCGGGCTCATCGGCCTGCACGCGATCGACATCGAGCCCAACCAGGCCGACGTCGTCCAGGGCGCGGACCTCGTCGTGGTCACCGGCAACCGGGTCGACGGACCGATCGACGACTACTTCTTCGCGGCCAACGGCTGGGGTCCGATCGACAACCTCACGGTGACCGACAACGTCCTGGAGGGCGTCGCACTGCGGATCACCGTCAGGCCGCTCGAGGGCAGCGGCTACGTGCGGCGCGCCGTCCGCATCTCGGGCAACCGGTCCGACACGCCGTACGCCGGCGAGGGATCGGCCGCCCTGAGCTTCCGGGCGGTCATCGGGCTCACGGTCACGGGCAACACCGTGCCGCTCGAGGGCGATGGCGCGCTGCTGGCCAAGGTCGACGAGTCGTGCCAGGTCTCGATCTTCGCCAACAGCTTCCCCGGCGGCACGACCGAGTGGCGAGGCGCGACCGGCCCGTGCCCGGTGGCCCGCCAGTGACGACCCCGCCGGAGGCCCCAGCCGCGGCGGCCGCGGTGGCCGCGCTGCCCGCGACCGCGCCCCCCACCGGGACGGCGAGGCGCGTCATGGACGTCGTGCTGGCCGCCCTGGCGCTGGTCGCGTGCGGCCCGGTCCTGGCCGGCGCCGCGGTCGCGATGCGTGCCAGCGGGGATCGAGGTCCGCTGCTGTACCGCGCGCCAAGGGTCGGCGAGGGCGGGCGCCCGTTCACGGCGCTGAAGCTCCGCACGATGCACGTCGGCGCCACCGGCACCCGGGTGACCGTGACCGACGATCCCCGGGTGACGCGCGTGGGCGCGGTCCTGCGCCGGTACCGGCTCGACGAGCTCCCCCAGCTGCTGAACGTGCTCCGGGGCGAGATGTCGCTCGTGGGGCCGCGGCCGGAGGACCCGCGATACGTCGACCCGGCAGATCCGCTCCACCGCTTCGTGTTCACGGCCCGGCCCGGGATCACGGGTCCGGCCCAGCTCGCCTTCCGGAACGAGGCCGTGCTCCTCGCCGGGCCTGACCCGGAGGCGGCCTACCGGACGAAGGTCCTGCCGGCCAAGCTGGCCATGGATGCCGACTACCTGGTGCGACGGACCATCCGGAGCGACCTCGGCATCATCGTCCGAACGGCGGCCGCCCTGCTGCCCGGCCGGTCCGCAGGCCCGCGACCCTAAGCCCCCGGCACGGTCCGGAACCGAGCGGCCCCGGGGACCGAGCGGTCCCAAGGGAACCCCCGAGGTGGTGCGCGATCGCAACACTAATCCGTTCGGCACAGTCCGTGGTACTGGTGTTGCCGGGACTTTCGGCTACTCTCTTCAGACCGGGGGGCACTCGCGCGTCCTGTCTCGGACCGCTGGTCGCCCACAACCAGAGGGGAGGCGCAATTGCCAGACGATCGCGCCGCTCGCCGGGGTCACAGGGGGACGTCATGAGCGCGCCGGATAACATCGAGGGCCGAGCCACCGGGCGAACAGCCCGGGATCTCGCGGCACGGCTGGAATTCGCGATGAACCGGCACCTGCGGGACGCCTTCGAGGGTCGCGGACTGCGGTTCCGCGGCCGCCACCTGCTGTTGCTGGACCTCCTGTCCGGGTTGCTCGCGGCGTACCTCGCGCTGGCGATCCGAGAGGACCGGGCCCTCCAGCCGTGGGAGATCGTGGACTACGTCCCGCTGGTCCTGGTGCCGCTCCTGGTCCGGCCGCCGCTCGCCGTCGTGTTCGGCCTGTACCGCCGCGTCTGGCGCTACGCCAGCCTGCCCGACCTCATCCAGATCGGGAAGGCGGCCGCCGCCGGGACCGTGATCAGCGCGGGCATCGTGTACCTCGTCCTGCTCCCGCTCGGGACCACGTCCCCGGTGCCGCTGCCGCGGTCGTTCTGGATCACCGAGGCGCTGCTGTTCGTGGGCATGATCGGCGGCGCCCGGCTCCTGATCCGCGCCGGGTCCGAGTGGGCCCAGCGGCGCGCGCTCGACGAGGGCGCGCTGCACCGGATTCCGACCCTCCTCTACGGCGCCGGCCAGACCGGCATGATCGTCGCCCGCTCGGCCTTCCGCCAGTCGACGGCCCGGGTCCGGCCGGTCGGCTTCCTCGACGACGACCCGGCGCGCCACGGACAGAAGCTGATGGGCCTCGACGTGCTCGGCGGCCTCGACGACCTGCCGGCCGCGATCGCCGCGACGGATGCCCAGCGCCTGCTGATCACGATGCCGACCGCCGAGGGCCCTGCGATCCGCCGCGTCGTCGACGCCGGCCTGGCGGCCGGGCTCGAGGTCCGCACCGTGCCGCCGCTGCACGAGCTCACGGACGGCAGCATCGACGCGTTCCGGGCCCGCCAGGTGCGGGTCGAGGACCTGCTCGGACGGCCGCTGGCGAGCGAGCACGCCCCCGCCGTCGGCCACCTGATCAAGGACCGCACGATCCTGATCACTGGCGCCGGCGGGTCGATCGGGTCGGAGCTGGTCCGCCAGGTCTACGGCCTCCGCCCGCGGCGGATCATCCTGGTGGACCGCGCCGAGAGCCAGCTGTACACGATCCAGCGCGACCTCGAGATCCGGCGGCTGCGCGGCCGCGGGGACGGCGAGATCGTCGTCCACCTCGCCAACGTCGTCTCCCGCCGGCTCATGGCGCGCATCGTCCGGACGACGCGGCCGGACGTCATCTTCCACGCCGCCGCCTACAAGCACGTGCCGATGATGGAGGACCACCCGTCCGAGTCGGTCCAGGTGAACATCGGTGGCACGCTGTCGATGCTCGCCGCGGCGGCCGCGGCCGACGTGCCGCGGTTCGTCCTCGTGTCGACGGACAAGGCGGTCGAGCCGACGAGCGTGATGGGCGCGACCAAGCGGATCGCCGAGGCGCTGGTCACGGACTACGCCCGCGCCACGGGGCTCGACTACGTGTCGGTCCGGTTCGGCAACGTCCTCGGGTCCTCGGGCAGCGTCGTGCCGATCTTCATGAACCAGCTCGAGCGGGGCGAGGCGCTGACGGTCACCGATCCCGAGATGACGCGCTACTTCATGACCATCCCGGAGGCCGGCTGGCTCATCCTCGACGCCGCCGCGCTGGGTCGATCGGGCGACATGTTCGTCCTGGACATGGGGGAGCCCGTCCGGATCCTGGACCTCGCCAACGACCTGATCCGCCTGTCCGGCCGCGAGCCCAGCTCGGTGCCGATCCAGTTCACGGGGCTGCGCCCCGGCGAGAAGCTCCACGAGCAGCTGTCGTACCTGCACGAGGACTTCCAGCCGACCGAGGTCGCCAAGGTGCTGCGCGCCGAATCGGTCGACGCGCCGGCCGATCTCCGGGAGAGCGTCGCGGATCTCCTCGGCCTCGCGGCGGGTGAGCAGGACGACGAGCTCCGAGCCAACCTGTTCGGCCTCGTGGCGGCCACGACCGAGGGTCCCTACCGCCTCGGCCTCGAGCTGGTCGTCGCGGCATCGGGCGCAGACGACGACGGCCACAACGGCCACGACGGCCACCTCGACGGCCTGGGGGATCACCCGTTCGACGACCGAGTGCCGACGTCCTCGCTGTCGTGACCGGGGACGCTGACCGGCCCTTCCTGCCGTTCGCCCGCCCGTCGATCGGGGACGCGGAGAAGGCCGCCGTGCTCGAGGTGCTCGAGTCCGGCTGGCTCACGACCGGCCCCCGGACGAAGGCGTTCGAAGCCGCGTTCGCGGCGCTCACCGGCAGCCGGCACGCCATCGGGCTCAACTCGGCGACCGCCGCCCTGCACCTCGCGCTGGAGGCCGTCGGCGTGAGCGAGGGCGACGAGGTGATCGTGCCGACCTGGACCTTCGCGGCCAGCGCCGAGGTCGTGGTCTACCGCCACGCGCGGCCCGTCCTGGTCGACGTGGACGCCGCGACGCTCAACGCGACCCCGGAGGCGATCCTCGAGGCCGTGACCCCGCGCACGCGGGCCGTGGTGGCCGTGCACATCGCCGGCCGCCCGATGGCCGTCGACGCGCTCGTGACGGCGCTGGATCCGCTGGGCATCCCGGTCGTCGAGGACGTGGCCCATGCGTTCCCCAGCCGCATCGGCCGGCTCGGGGGCCGGTTCGCCGGGACCGTCGGCCGCGCGGGCGCCTACTCGTTCTACGCCACCAAGACGATCACGACCGGCGAGGGCGGGATGCTGGTGACTGATGACGACGCGGTCGCCGATCGCGCCCGGCTGATGTCGCTCCACGGGATCGGGCGCGACGCCTGGAAGCGGTACGCGGCCGGCGGCGCCTGGTACTACGAGATCGAGGACGCGGGCTACAAGTACAACATGACCGACATCGCGGCGGCCCTGGGCCTCGTGCAGCTGGCCCGCGCCGACGAGCTGCTGGCGGCACGGCGTGCCCTGGTCGCGGCCTACCGCACGGCGTTCGCCGCGTCCTCGATCGGCGACCTCGTGGAGCTGCCCGAGGACGAGCCCGACGGCAGCCACGCATGGCACCTGTTCGTGATCCGGCTCCGGCTCGACCGGCTCGCGGTCGACCGCGCGGCGGTGATGGACGGCCTCGCGGCCCGCGGCATCGGGGCCAGCGTCCACTTCATCCCGCTGCACCTCCACCCGTACTACCGCGAGCAGGGCTGGACGCCGGACCGCTTCCCCGTCGCGACGCGCGAGTATGAGCGGGTGGTGTCGCTGCCACTGTGGCCCGGGATGGGCGACGGGGACGTCGCGCGGGTGGTGTCGGGCCTGGACGAGATCCTGTCCGTGGCACGGATGCCCGGCTCGCCCGCCGGATCGAGCGCCGGGGGCGGGGCGCGCTAGACGATCCTCACGGTCGGGATGGGGACGATGAACTTCCCGCCGAGGTCGCGGTATGCCTGCTGCTGGGCCACGATCTCGGCCTCGAAGTTCCAGGCGAGGATCAGGACGTAGTCCGGCCGTCGTTCCAGCAGCGCCGACGGCGGCAGGATCGGCAGGCGGGCGCCCGGCATCAGCTTCCCCTGCTTGTGGTCGTTGAGATCGACCACGAAGTCCAGCGTCGTGTGGTCGATGCCCGCGACGTTGAGCAGCGTCGCCCCCTTGGCGGCCGCGCCGTAGGCGGCGATCGAGGCCCCGTCCGCCTTGAGCGCCCGCAGCGCATCCACGAGCGACGCCACGGCGACCCGCACGCGCGTCGCGAAGTCCTCGTAGAAGGCGAACGACGTCATGCCCAGCGACCGCTCCTCGGCGAGATAGCGGGCCAGGCGCTCGGTCGGCGCGGCGACCGGCGACACGTGCCAGCGCAGCGTCCCGCCGTGGAGGTCAGGGAAGTACTCGACGTCGTTGAGGTGGAGGTCGTGCCGACGCATCAGCGCGTCGACCGCGTGGCACGAGAAGTAGCACACGTGCTCGTGGTACATGGTGTCGAACTCGGACCGCTGGACCAGGTCGCGCACCCACGGGTTCTCGATCGTGATCAGGCCGTCGTCCGCCACCAGCGTCCGGAACCCGGCGACGAAGCCGTTGAGGTCCGGCACGTGGGCCATCACGTTGTTGGCCACGATGACGTCCGCCCGCGTGCCCTCCGCACGCAGCCGGACGGCCAGCTCGTCGCCGAAGAACGCCTCGAGGGTCGGGATGCCGCGCGCGCGTGCGTCCGCGGCAGGCCCGGGCGTGGGCTCGATCCCGAGCACCGGCACCCCGGCCGCGACGGCGTGCTGGAGGAGGTACCCGTCGTTGCTCGCGACCTCGACGATCAGGCTGTCGGGGCCGAGGCCGCGATCGGCGATCAGCCGGTTGACGTGCCGGCGCGAGTGCTCGACGAGCTCGTCCGAGTACGACGAGTAGTACGGGTACGCGGCACCGAAGATGACCTCGGCGGGCAGGACGTGGGTCAACTGGACGAGGGCGCACGTCTCGCACATCCCGACCCGCAGCGGGAACCGCGCCTCGGGCTGCCCGAGGTCGCTCGCTTCGCGCAGGGCATTGGCAACGGGCGTCAGCCCGAGGTCGAGGAACGGGCGCGGTCCCGGCGTCCCGCAGGAGCGGCAGCGCAGGACGGCCGTCGCCTCGACGAGCGGCGCCCCGGATGGCCGGGTGCCGCCGGGCCCCGGGTTTCGAGCGGGTTCGGCGGGGGCTCCACGGACGTCGGGCATGCTCGAGACTCCAGGGCGGTGCGTCCGGTTCGCCGGCCGTCCGACGCGCGCGCCGAATGCCCGATGCGGTGTCCGGAGGCACCGGAAGCGGCGGCGACCGGTGGAACTGCCGGTCGCGGCCCCGGCCCCCGGGGGGTAGATCGACTCTATCATGCGGGCATGGAGGTCCCCCACCGCGAGCACCCAGCCGCCGGAGCACGGGACGTTCGACCGCGGCCCGGTCCGCCGCGTGAGCAGCCCGGGGTGATTCCGTGAAGGTGGTCCTGTTCTGCGGCGGCCTCGGCCTCCGGTTGCGCGAGTACAGCGACACCGTGCCCAAGCCGATGGTCCCGATCGGCGTCCGCCCGGTGCTGTGGCACGTCATGCGCTACTACGCCCACTTCGGGCACCGCGAGTTCGTGCTCGCGCTGGGCTACCGCGCCGAGGTCATCAAGGAGTACTTCCTGCGCTACAGCGAGGCGCTGTCCAACGACTTCATCCTGGCCGAAGGCGGCACCAAGCTGGACCTCCTGAGCACGGACATCCAGGACTGGCGGATCACGTTCGCCGACACCGGCCACCACTCGGTCGTCGGCCAGCGGCTGCTCAACGTCCGCCGCCACATCGGCGACGACGAGATGTTCCTCGCCAACTACGGCGACACCCTCACCGATGCCCCGCTCGATTCCCTCGTGGACGAGTTCCGGCGCAGCGGCCGGATCGCCGCCTTCCTGTGCGTCCGGCCCACCTACTCGTTCCACCTCGTCGAGTTCGGGGACGACAATCGGGTCACCGGCATCGAGCACGTCCAGCACTCGGACACCTGGATCAACGGCGGCTACTTCCTGTTCCGGCGCGAGATCTTCGACTACCTCCGGCCGGGCGAGGATCTCGTGGAGGCGCCGTTCGGCCGGCTGATCGCCGAGGGGCAGCTGATGGGCTTCCGGTACGACGGGTTCTGGGCCCCCATGGACACCCTCAAGGACAAGCAGGAGCTCGACGCGCTCTACGAGCGGGGCGACCCGCCGTGGGCCGTCTGGCGGCGGCAGGACCCGGCGTGAGCGCCCCGAGCCCGCAGCCCGGGCTCCGGCCGGCGTCCGGACGGCTCCGGCTGCCCGACCGCATCCGGCTCCTGTGCGTAGGCGCCCACGCCGACGACATCGAGATCGGCGCCGGCGGCACGATCCTGCGGCTCATCGAGGAGGGCCGGGTCGCCAGCGTGCACTGGCTGGTCCTCGCGGGCCACGGCACCCGGGCGGACGAGGCGCGGGCGGGGGCAGGGGCGTTCCTCGACGGCGTCGAGGACCGCACGATCGAGGTCGAGCAGGCAAGGGACGGCTACTTCCCGGCCGAGTGGGCGTCGATCAAGGACCGGTTCGAGGCGCTCAAGGCCCAGGTGACGCCGGACCTCGTGCTCACCCACCGCCGCGACGACCTTCACCAGGACCACCGGGTCGTGGGCGAGCTCACCTGGAACACGTTCCGCCACCACCTGGTCCTCGAGTACGAGATCCCCAAGTACGACGCCGACCTCGCCGCCCCGAGCGTGCTGGTCGAGCTGTCGTCCTCGATCCTCGACCGCAAGGTGGAGCTGATCACCCGGAGCTACCCGTCGCAGGCCGGGCGGACGTGGTTCGCGCCCGAGACGTTCCGGGGCCTCGCCCGCCTGCGGGGCATCGAGGCGGCGGCCGACACCGGGTACGCCGAGGGCTTCTTCGGCCGCAAGGTCGTGCTGTAGCCGCCGCTACGCGTCGTCCGACAGCGCCCCGAGCCGCTCGGTGAGCCGCAGGTTCTCGCGGTAGTCGATCGGGACCTCGACCAGCGACGGGCCGTCCACGTCCAGCGCCCGGCGCAGCATCGGTGCGAGGTCCGCGGCCGCCTGGGGCCGGAACGCCGGCATCCCGAACGACTGGGCGAGGGCCACGAAGTCGGGGTTGCCGAACGACACGCCGAACGGCCGCCCGAACTCGTTGCGCTGCTTCCAGTCGATCAGCCCGTAGCCATCGTCGCGCCACACGACCACCGTCACGCGGACGCCCAGCCGGACCGCGGTCTCCAGCTCCTGGACGTTCATCAGGAAGCCGCCATCGCCGCACAGCGCGACGACGTGGCGGCGCGAAGCGGACTGGACGAGGGCAGCCGCGATCGCGCCCGGCAGCGCGATCCCCATCGACGCGAAGCCGTTGGAGATGATCACGGTGTTGGGCTCGTACGCCTGGTACAGCCGCGCGACCCAGATCTTGTGCGCCCCGACGTCGCTCACCACGATGTCGTGCGGCGCGAGGGCGGCACGCAGGTCCGTGATCGCCTTCTGGGGCCGGATCGGCCAGCCGTCGTCGGCCTCGTACGCGTGCAGGTCCTGGAGCAGGGCCTGGCGCAGGTCGGCGTGGACGAGGAGCTCGCCGGACGCGTGGCGTTGCGTGGCGTTGCGGCCGCTGATCCCATGCGGCAGGACGGCGGCCAGGAGCCGGCGCAGGGTGCCGTCGATGTCGCCGATCAGCTCCACCTCGGGCCGGTAGACGGCATCGACCTCGGACGGCGCGGTGTCGATGTGCAGGATCTTCGTCCTGCCGTCCGGGTTCCAGCGCGCGGGGGCGTACTCGACCTGGTCATAGCCCACCGCGATCACGAGGTCCGCGCGGTCGAAGCCGGACAGCACGTGGTCGCGCGCCTGGAGGCCCACGGCCATCAAGGACAGGTGCGACCGGTCGTCGATGGCGCCCTTGCCCATGAACGTGGCTGCGACGGGGACGTGCAGGCCGCGGGCGAACTCGCGCAGCTCCGGCGACGCATGGCGGCGCAGCACGCCGTTGCCGGCCAGGACGATCGGTCGGGACGAGGATGCGATCAGCGAGGCCGCGTGGGCGATCGCCTCGTCCGTGGGCTCGGGGAAGTAGGCGCGCGAGGACGGCAGCGGCAGCAGCCCGGGGTCCACCAGGCTGGCGGCGATGTCCTCCGGCAGCTCGACGTGCGTCGGTCCGGGCTTCGCGAGCTGCGCGACGCGGAACGCCTTGGCCACGATCTCCGGGATCGCCCCGGCTCGCTGCACGCGCGTCGTCCACTTGGTGACCGGCTCCAGCATCCGCGGGATGTCCACGTACTGGTGCGATTCCTTGTGGACCTTGTCGATCCCGGTCTGGCCGGTGAGGGCGACCATCGGCGCCCGGTCGAGGTAGGCGTCCGCGATGCCGGTCACGAGGTTGGTCGCCCCGGGCCCCAGGGTGGCCATCGCGACGGCGCAGCGCCCGGTGAGCCGCCCGTGGACGTCCGCCATGAACGCCGCGCCCTGCTCGTGGCGGGTGGTCACGTGGCGGACCTGCTCGTGGTCGGCGAGCGCCTCGAGGACGTCCATCGTCTCCTCGCCGGGCACGGAGAACACCCACTCGCAGCCTTCGGCCGCGAGGCAGTCCACGAGGAGATGGGCGGCGGTGCGCGGCGCTCGGTCGGTCACGGCCTGCCGAGTCTATCCCCGCGCCCGCGTCAAGGCGTCCAGGCGACCTCGATCGAGACCCCGTCGAGGCGGAACGTCTTGTTGGCGTGGGTGGTCACGTCGGTGAGCCGCAGGCGGAGGTTGGCGGCGTCCAGCTCCCCGGCGGTCCACGCCCGCCCCCAGGTGTCGGTCAGCGAGCCGAGGTCGTAGGTCGCCAGCGCATTGCCGCTCAGCTGGACGGACTGCGCGGCGGTCCAGGTGGTGCCGCCGTCCCACGACAGCTCCGCGCAGATCCGCGTCGTGCCGCCGCTGTTGCTCATGCCGGCGACCAGCCGGACGGCGATCCCGTCGATCGACGTGGCCGTCGCCGGCAGGCCCAGGGCGTAGCCCCAGAACCGGTGCCGGTCCTTGCCCGCGTCCGCGCAGCTGTCCGCCGTGTTGGTGCCGGAGCCGGCGTCCCGCGCGAACCTGCCGTCCGTCGCGCAGCCGTCGCCGCCCTTCTTCTCGTAGCCGTCGTTGTCGCCGCCGGTGTCCGCGGCGTTCGAGGCACACGGCTGGTATCCGGTCCGGGCCGAGGCGATCGTGACGCTGACCTCGTTGGAGTCCGCGCTGGTCCACGACCCGAGGTACGTCCGGAGCACGTAGTACCAGGTGCCCGCGCCCGGGCTGTCGGTCGTCCCGGTCGCGCTCGCCGGGGTGACGCTGCTCACGACGCCGTAGCCGGAGCCAGCGGTCGCGCTGCGCAGCAGCCGGTAGCCGGCGGCGCCGGCGCTGGTGGTCGGCGTCCAGGTCAGGCTCGCCGAGGCGCCACCCGTGGCGGCGACGACGGTGGGCGGCAGCAGCGAGCCGGTGGCGAGCGCCGCGTCAGCGGCCGTGGCGTCGGTGAACCGGGCGAGCGTGACCGGCACCCCGGGCAGCAGCCCGGCGACGAGGATCCCGGCCAGCAGCCAGCCCGAGCGGCGCATCTACCCGGCGTTCCCGGGGACGAGCCCGGCGGCGGGCCGGCGGCGGGCGGCGCGCTGGTCGTCCTCGAGCGTCTCGAGCAGCCAGGCGCCGGCCAGCAGGAAGCCGGACAGCGACACCACGAAGGCCACGCCCGGGATCGAGCCCAGCAGCGCGACCAGGTAGCCGAGGTACGGGACCTGCCAGTCCACGCGGCCGACGACCGCGGAGGCCCGGATGAGGGACGGGTCCGGCTCCGGGTTGGCATCGCCCTGCGTGGCGAGCCACAGGCCGTCGTCGCGCTCGACGATGCGGATGATGCGGTGGGTGAACACCGCCCGCTGGGGCCCGACCCGGACGCTGACGACCTGCTCCACGCGGAGGTCCTCGGTGGCCACCGGGAATGCGACGACGGCGGCGCCAACCGGCAGGTACGGCTCCATCGAGCCGCCGCCCACCACGAACACCGTGCCGCCCGTGAGCTGGGGAATGACGCGCGCGACCACGACGGTCGCGACGACCAGCCCGATGACGAGGATCAGCAGCGCGTCGAGGGTGCGTCGCGCCACGCGGGTCGCGACGACGATGACTGCCATGGCCCCTCTCCCCGGTCGGGGTCCCGCGGCCGTGACGAGCCCCGCGATCCCCGGATGCGCCACCAGCCGCGAGCCGTCCCGTGGGCACCGGGACGGCCGCGGCCGTGGTCGTTGACGTGGTGCCTACGGGTTGTTGGCCGTCTGCTCCGCGTCGAAGGTGAACGTGGCCGTGGTCTCGGCCAGCTGGAAGCCGTTGCCGGAGGTGTCCGGGAACGCCCAGCTGAAGCACAGGTCGTCGGTGCCGCCCGCGACGACGTCGCGGTCGCCCGCGTCGTCGCCCTGGGTCGCGTCGCCGAGCGCGGCGGCGTCGAGGCTGCCCGTGTACAGGGTGGCGCCCGGCGCGGCGCAGCTGCCGGCCTGGATGGTGAGGTCGAGCTGGGCAGCGAGGCCCTTGCCGTCCGCGTTGGTGGCGCTGGTGGACATCGCGTACCGGAGGTCGCCGTTGCCGCTGTTCTCGACGCTGATCGTCTGGCTGCCGGAGTCGCCGGGCAGGATGTCATCCACGCTGAACGTCGTCGTCGGGGTGGTCCCGAGGACGATCGAGCCGGCGGACCACTCGCCGTCGAGGTCGGTGCTGTCGGTGAACACGGCCAGGGTCACGGCGCCGGCGCCGAGCGTGAGCAGGGCGGAGCCCAACAGGATGGCGAGCAGCGCCCGGCGGCGCTTCGCACGGCGCGCGGGCGCACGGTCGAACTGGGACTGGGACATCGGTGAGAACACTCCCCTGCGTGTTCGCGCCGGTCGCACCGCCCACCCCCCGCGGGTGACGCCGAGGACCCGTGTTCGCCGGGTCCAAGGGCGGCCTGATCGGTTCGCGTTGGGCGGATGGAACACCAGCAGCATGCGGGCCGCTACGGGACCGCCGGGCCAAATGCGGGGGTACCTTGGTCCCGCAGGGCGGTGCGTGGACGCACCATTCGTGCGGTCACGGAGCGGCCCGGGTCCGGTGCGGGCGGGCCACGCGGGACCGGGGGCCGGTGCGCGCGCGCGACGCCGAGGCGGCGGGGATGCCTCCGGGCCGTGCCCGCCCTCCCGCTCGGCCCTCGAGCGCCTCGTCAGCCCGCGAGCGCCTCGTCCTCGACCACCAACGCGTCCACGGCGACGGCCCCGGCCGGCCCGGCGATCACCGGGTTGAGGTCCACCTCGAGCACCTCGGGGTTGTCCACGAGGAACCGCCCGACTGCCGCGACGAGGTTCGCGAGCGCATCGGCGTCCGTGCCGGGGCGACCGCGTGCGCCGCGGAGCAGCGGGGCTCCCCGCAGGCCCGCGAGCCGTGCCCGCACGTCGCCGGCGTCCGCGGGCGCGAGGAGG
>CAYJOH010000010.1:0-16417 GCA_964371685.1 uncultured Anaerolineaceae bacterium | reverse complement strand
CGTCCAGTCAAAGGCGCCGAACTGCAGGACCGGGGCCGACGCGGGGTCGATGACGCCGTATCGGCGGAGCAGCTCGAGGATCCCCGCCCGGCCCCCGAAGTCCGCGAGGTACCACAGCAGCAGCCTCGGGACCCGCAGGACCGCGCCACGGTCGAGCACGGCGGTCTCGCTTGTGAGGTAGGCGCTCGCCGCGGCATCGAGCCGCGTGTCGATGGTCTCCGGCTCCCACACGGCCAGCGGCGGGCAGCTCCGCGCCCCGCAGGTGAGCGCGAAATGCACCCGGGGGTCGAGCGCCTCCACGCGGTGCAGCCGCTCGAAGCGCGACGGCCACGGGTTGTGGAGGTAGCCGAGGCTCGGCGCCAGGGCGGACCGTCGCAGGATCCCGTGCTCGATCGCATTGGCGCTCATGCGGCGGCCCGCCACCACGACCGCCACGGTGGAGAAGAACCGTCGACGGTGACCGTACCCGCCTGGGTCGTCCAGGAGCCGCGCTCGTACCGCGCCGTTGTAGACGTTGATCCAGAAGGCCAGGCGGCGGCGCCGATCGGCGAGCTCGGCGGCCAGCGATGCGGAGTCGAGCGCCGCGAGCCGCTCGAGCGCTGCGTCGTCCCGGACCCCGGCCGGGGCCGCGGCCGCGAGGCGGGCCGCGGCGGCCAGGCCGTCACCGGACATGGGCGTTCTCCACGTAGCACCACGTGAACCCGAAGCCCAGGGGCAGCGAGACGATGACCGAGTGGTCCTCCGACACCGCGTCGCGGCGGGCATGGCCGACCGGCGACTCGCGGCAGCCGAGGTGGCCGCAGGTCGAGCACAGCCGCACGTTGTCGGTGCTGCCACACTCCTCGCACCGCGCGCCGGACGGCGCCGGGAGGGAGTCGGGCACATGGGTGCAGGCGGTCTGTGCGCCACCGCCGAGCGATCTGAGCCAGCGCATGGTCCCATCGTCGGGTGGGGTCGCCCGCGCCGATGTGACGCTCGTTACTTGCGCCGCGCGGGTTCGGCGCGTCGCGCGAGCTACTGCGGCTCGTCGCCGGCGATCTCGGCCAGCTCGGCCGCGTCGCGGATCAGCACGTGGTGGTGCGCGGTGTCGAGGAGGCCCCGTCGCCGGAAGTCCCCGAGGGTATGGGCCAGCGTCTCGCGCGTGGTGCCGACCATCTCGGCCAGCTCCTGCTGGGTGAGGTTCGCCTGGATGAGCGTGCCGCGCTCGGTCCGGACGCCGAATCGCTGACCGAGGTCGAGCAGCTTTCGGGCGAGTCGCTGGTCCACGCGCTGGTAGGCCATCGACTCGAGCTCCCGTTCGGCGCTCTGGAGCCGGCGCGAGAGGTGGCGGATGATGTTCACGCCGATGACCGGGTATCGCTCGATGAGCCGGCGGAGCTCGTCGGGGGTGATCGTGCAGATCACGCCATCGTCGATCGCCTCCGCGTAGGCTTCCGGCAGGCGGCCCTGGCCGAGCAGGCTCATGTCGCCCAGGATCGTGCCCTTCTCGAAGATGTCGAGCGTGAGCTGCTTCCCGTCCGGGCTGATCCGGAACACCCGGACGCGGCCCTTCTTGATGATGTGGATGCGATCCGGCGGGTCGTCCGGCGACAGGATCTGCTGGCCGCGGACGCAGTGGGTCATCGTCGTCGCGTGCCCGATGGCGGCGATGTCCACCTCGGACAACCCGGCGAACAGCGCGACCTCCGACAGGAGCCCGAGCTTCTCGGTGAGCGAGCGCTGCTGGGTCGCGGTGGTCATGTGGTGAGGTCCAGCTCAACGATGCGTGCGTCGGCGAACAGCGGGCCGACGTCCAGCCCGAGCCAAGCATAGAGCGCGGCGGGTAGCCCGATGTCTGCCAGGTAGAGCCTCCCGGTCCGCCCGGCGGCCGCGGCGGCCCGCAGCCCGGCCTTCGGCAGGGCCAGGGTCATCGTGGCGGTCGCGGACAGCGCGAGGCCGGCCACCTGCCCCGTGTCCGGGTCGACGCCGGTGGGGATGTCGAGGCTCACGACCGGTCGGCCGGCCCGCTGGACGAACGCCACCAGCCGCTCCTCCTCGCCCCGCGGCGGCCCATCGATGCTGTAGCCGAGGATCGCGTCCACGATGAGGTCGGCATCCTGGAGCGCGGTCTCGAGCTCCTCGTCCGAGAGGTCGTACGTCGCGACGCAGCAGGCGGCCCCCATCGCGATCAGCGTCGCCAGCTGGTGCCGGCCGGCCTCCGCCATCCGCAACAGCGGGCGCGCGAGCACGACACGGACGGCCGCGCCCCGGTTGATGAGGTGGCGGGCCGCCGCGAGACCCCCACCGCCATTGTTGCCGGGACCAGCCGCCACGACGACGGACCGGCCCCTGAGGTCACCGCCCAGCTCGATCCGCACCACCTCCGCGAGGTGGGAGCCGGCCTGCTCCATCATCTGGGGCAGCGTGATCCCGTAGTCCTCCACGGCGATGCGGTCCACCTCCGCCATCGTGGCGGCGTCCACGAACGGGACACGCGACGCGGCGCGGGTGCGGGCCGTCTCGACCGTCGCTCCCCGGTGCTCAGGATCGCCGGGCATACAGCAGCGACTGGATCGGCCGGAGGAGCGCGCCGACCTCATCGGGGCTCTGGCCCGCCGCGATCGCGCCGCGGACGCAGGAGCGGAGGTGCCCGTCCACGAGGCGGCTGGCGATCGCATCGAGGTCCGCCTGGAGCACCGAGACCTGGAGCAGGGCCGCGAGGCAGCCGCGCTCCTCCTGGAGCTCGCGTGCGAGCCATTGCGCGGCGCCGACGAACCGCGTCACCTCGGCGTCGAGCGATCGGCGGTGCCTGGGATCGAAGCTGGCCGGCACGTGGCAATGCGGCGCGTCGCCCGTGCCGCCCGTGTGCTGGCTGGCGATCGGCACTGGGTCCATGTGGCTGCGTCCTTTCGTGGGTCCGCGTGGTGTCAGCGCTGTCCGTCGAGGCGCCGGGCCGCCTGCGAGAACAGGCCGCCCATGACCCGGGCCGTGGTGGGGAACGCGTGGATGGTGTCGGCGAGGACGTCGAGCGGCGTCCGGGTCCGGATTGCCAGCACGGCCTCGTGGATGACCTCGGAGGCGGCGGGCCCGGCGACGAACGCCCCGAGCAGCGTGCGGGTCGTCCGGTCGACGACGATCGTGACGTGGCCCCGGGCCTCGGCCACGTACCCCTTCGCGGTCGTGGCCAGGTCGGCGACCTCCTCGAATGCGTCGAACCCGGCCGCCGCGGCCTCGTCCAGAGAGCGGCCGACGCCCGCCACCTCGGGGTCCGTGTACACGGCGCGCGGGATGGCGGAGTAGTCGGGCCGCACGTCGTCCCCGAGCGCGATCCGGACGGCGAGCTCGCCCTGGTAGTGCGCCACGTGGGTGTGCATCTCGGGACCGGCCGGGTCGCCGACCAGGAAGACGCCCGCGGCGCCCCCGCGGTCCGGTGCCCCGGGAACGCCCGGGGCCCGCTCGACGCCGACCGTCTCGAGGCCCAGGTCGGCCAGCGGGTAGCTCCGGCCGACCGCGAGCAGGATCTCGTGACCCTCGACGGTCGAGCCGTCCGAGAGCTCGACGACGTGAGCTCCAGCAGGGGCGGCGTTCGCCCGGATCCGCGTGGCGCGGACGCCGGTACGGATGTCGACGCCGTCGGCCCGCAGGCCCTCCGCCAGGTACGAGGAGTTCCGCGGGTGCCCCTGCGGGTGCACGCGGTCGCGCGAGGCGACCAGCGCCACCGGGACGCCGTAGCGGGCGAACACCTGCGCCATCTCCATGCCGGTCGGGCCGGCGCCCAGGACCACGAGGCTCCGGGGCAGCTCCCGCGTGCTCGTCGCCTCGCGGTTGGTCCACGGGACGATGGTGTCGAGGCCCTCGATCGAGGGGACCTTCGACACCGACCCGACGGCGACGATGACATTGCGGGCACGCAGGGTCCTCGACGCTCCGTCGGCGGTGACGGTGACAAGGCCGGGGCCGGCGAGCCTGCCGGTCCCGCGGATGACGGTCGCGCCCGCGGCTTCGAGACCATGCACGTGCCCCGCGTCGCTGGGAACGTCCGCCCCCTCGCGGCTGATCATGTAGTCGCGGCGTGCGGATGCGCGGTCCCAGCCGTAGTCGCCGCCGGCGGCGTGGACCGCCGCCGCGTGGAGCAGGGTCTTGGACGGCATACAGGCCCAGAACGGGCAGGAGCCGCCGAACAGCTCGCGGTCGATCACGACGACGGAGGCGCCCCTTGCGCGGGCCAGGTATGTCGCGGCCTCGCCGGCTGGGCCGGCGCCGATCACCGCAAAATCAAAAACCGTGTCATCCATCGCCGAGCGTCGATCTCCCATGTTCCGGCGGCACGGGCCACGCCCGTCCGCGGCGTCGCCGCCGTTCCGGGCCGGCGTGCCGGGCTGACCGTACGGCAGGCGGTGGTGGTCGCGATGTGGGGTGGATCACGTTTCCCCGATGTGGCCTGGCTTACGGCGCCGGGGGCCGGCCCAGGCCACGATCGGCGCCGGTCGCCGTCGGGCCAGTCCTGCCGGACCGGGCCTCGAGCCGCACGCCCCACCTGCAGGAGGCAGCATGCTCCCCACGCTTCCGCCGCGCCCCCGCCCGGACGGCGAGATCCTCCACGAGACGACCCGGTCGATCTGCCCGGAGTGCCGGGTCGTCATCGACGCCCAGGTGCTCCTGCGCGACGACGGCGCGTTCATGCGCAAGCGGTGCCCGGAGCACGGCTGGTTCGAGGGATTGATCTACGGGGACGCCCGCGCCTACGTGGAGCAGGCGAAGTTCAACAAGCCCGGCCAGGCCCCGGCGCGCATCTCCACGGAGAGCGTCAACGGCTGCCCGCTCGATTGCGGCCTGTGCCCGGAGCACCGCCAGCACACCTGCCTCGCGCTGATCGAGGTGAACACCGCCTGCAACCTCGACTGCCCGGTCTGCTTCGCGAATGCCGGCGCGGGCTTCAACCTCACCGTCCCCGAGGTCGAGGCGATGCTCGACCGGTTCGTGGAGCTCGAGGGCCACCCGGAGGTCGTCCAGTTCTCGGGCGGAGAGCCGACGATCCACCCGGACCTGCTGGAGATGATCGCGGCCGCACAGCGCCGGGACATCAGCCACGTGATGGTCAACACCAACGGCCTGCGGATCGCCGACGACCCGGCCTGGTTCGCGGCGTTCGCGGCGCTTCGCCCGCTGATCTACCTCCAGTTCGACGGGCTCACCGACGACACGTACCGCACGATCCGGGGAGAGCCCCTCCTCGAGACCAAGCTCCGGGCGCTGGACCGCCTCGCCGAGGCCGACCTGCACGTGGTCCTCGTGGCGGCGATCGAGCGGGGCGTCAACGAGCACGAGGCCGGGCCGCTCATCGAGTTCGGCCTCGGGCACCCGGCCGTGCGGGGCGTCATGTTCCAGCCGGTCACCCACTCCGGGCGGCACCCGGACCACGACCCGATGCAGCGGATGACCGTGCCGGACGTGCTCCGCGCCGTGGAGTCCGGCGGCGAGACCTTCCGCGCCAGCGACTTCGTGCCCATCCCGTGCTGCTCGCCGACGTGCAGCTCGGTCACCTACGCATACCTCGGCGACGAGGGCGAGGTGATCCCCCTCACCCGGATGCTCGAGGTGGACCGGTACCTCGACTACATCACCAACCGCACCATGCCCGACCTCGACCGCGACGTGCTCCACGCGCTGGAGGGCCTGTGGTCGGCCGGATCCGTGCCCGGCAACACGGAGGGTGAGCGGTTCGTCTGCGCGGCCTGCGACCTCGACCTGCCGGCGCTGGTCGACCTCGCCCGGCGCGTGTTCATGGTCCAGGTCCGCGACTTCCTCGATCCCTGGACGTTCGACGTGAAGCGCGCGATGAAGTGCTGCATCGGGATCCTCCAGGACGACGGCCGGATGATCCCGTTCTGCACCTACAACACGGTCGGCTACCGGGAGCAGACGCGGGCCCGCCTGGCTGCGCGGCGGCGCGGCGCGCGGGCCATCCCGGTCCTTGAGCCCGCCCGTGGGTGACCCGGCTGACTGGCCCCCGGTCGGGTCCGCGGACGTGCCGTCTCGCTCTGGCGCGGTCCTCGCCTGCTGCTCCACGCTGTATGCCAATACGCTCGCGGAGCTGCTGATCGGCGACTCGCTCCACCCGGGCGGGCTCGCGAGCACCCGCGAGCTGCTGCGGTCGTCAGGGCTCGGCGCGAGTGCCAGGCTCCTGGATGCCGGCTGTGGCCTGGGGACGAGCTCGCGGCTCGCGGCCGACGCATTCTGCCTCGTCGTCGACGGCGTCGACGGCAGCGCCGAGGTCATCGGGCTGGCGGCGTCCCGTGGCTCGCACCCACGGATCCGGTGGACCCGCGCGGATCTTGGCGCCTTGCCGTTCGAGGCAGGCACGTTCGATGGCATCCTCGCCGAGTGCGTCCTGTCCACCACAGACCGCGCCGTGGTGCTGGGCGAGCTGGCCAGGGTCGTGCGGCCGCGCGGCGTGCTCCTGCTCAGCGATGTCGAGGTCCGACCGAGCGCGGTTCCGGAGCTCGCCGGGCACCAGCTGCTCGGGGCGGCCCTGTGCGTCACCGATGCCTGGCAGCCGGGCGAGCTGGAGTCGCGGCTGCCGGACGCCGGGTTCACGGTCCGGCGGCGGCGTGACCTCTCGGCGTCGATCCTCGCGCTCGTCGACCGGGCGGAGGCGCGCCTGGCGTTCGCGACCGCCGCGGCACGCGACATGGGTCTCGACCCGCTCGAGCTGTTCGGGTCCGCGATGGCCGTACCGCCCAGTCCCGAGGGCCCCCGCATCGGCGAGCTCGCCGCGGGTGTCCGTGCCGCGGTTCGTCGTGGCGACCTGCGCTACGTCGGGGTCGAGGCCGTCCGGGCCTGAGCCACGCCGGCGGAGCTGGACCGCTCCTCGCCGGCGGAGCGGGCACGCAGGAGCGCGGCCTCGATCCACGAGCGGTCCGGGACGCCGCGCAGGCCCTCCGGCGTGTGGAACACGCGGCATCGGGGCGTGTAGTCGCCCGGGTCGCGGAACCCGGGGTCGACGTCATTGCCATTGACGCGGATCGTCGGCGAGCCGGGGAAGCGGAGGCGCTCCGCGACCAGCGGATCCGACGCATCGATGTCGCGGACGTCGGTGCCGGGGGCAATCTCGTCGAGCAGCTCGTGGAGCAGGGTCCGCGCCGCGACGTGGTTCGGGCAGCCCGAGAACCACAGCAGCTCGACGTCGATCTCGGCCATGGGGCGTCGGATCCGGCTCACCGGGCGAACGACGGCCGGCGGGTCGCGAACCGGCTCCAGGTGAGGCCCAGCGCGACGCCCCACATGAGGTGCGCGGCGAGGAACACCGGCCCGTTGAGGTTCAGCATCAGCGGGTCGACGGCCGGCAGCACGACGAACCACGTCCCGGCGAACACGAGCGCGCCCCACGCCATGCCCAGGCCCACCGTCGCCCCGGAGGTGGTGGCGAGCCGGGTCACGACGAGGCCGAACACGGCACCGAGGACGACCGAGTTCATCATGTGGCCCGCGAGGCCGAGCACGAGTGCCAGGGCGTCGAACGGGATCGGGTTGGCCGCGCCCTGGAGGTCGCGGACGACGGTCGCCCCGATCGCGACCGGCGGACCGAAGAACCCGGCGCCACCGGGGATCAGGGCCTCCACGGCCATCTCCCACATGGCGAGCACGAGGCTCGCGACGACGCCTCCGACGATGACCTGCCGCATGTTCACTGGTTCCACCTCTCTCGTGTTGGTCCGCCGGCTCCGTCGCCGGCCCCGTGAGGCTGCCGCGTCGTCCGGGACCTGGCTGTAAGGGTCGTCACGGGACGGCTGTGATGCGGCATACAGCGCCGCTGCGCTTGCTGGCTACCGTTGCCGGCATGAATGTCGGGAAGCTGCTCGCCGGGGCCATCGTCGTGGGGCTGGCCGCCGCTGCCTGCCAGGCGCCGGTGGCGGCGCCGGACGCGGCGGCGCCCGACGCGGACCCGCCGCCTGCCGGCGGCTCGACGCCCGATCCCGGCATCGCGACCCCCGGCCTGGACAGCCTCCGCATCTCCGTCGACGGATGGCGGACCGACTTCACGAAGGCGAGCGTCGACCTGGGCGAGTTCCTCGGCGGTGGCCCGCCGAAGGACGGGATCCCGGCAGTCGACGAACCCCGGTTCGACTCGATCGCCGAGGCGCGAGCCTGGCTGATCGACCGCTCGCCGGTCATCAGCCTGGAGCTGGGTGGGGTCGCCCGGGCCTACCCGCTGGCGATCCTGACCTGGCACGAGATCGTCAACGACACGCTCGGCGGCGTGCCGGTGGTGGTCACGTTCTGCCCGCTGTGCAACACCGCGCTCGTCTACGAGCGGCGCGTCGGCGGCACGACCATGGACTTCGGCACGACGGGCAACCTGCGGTACAGCGATCTCGTGATGTACGACCGCCAGACCGAGAGCTGGTGGCAGCAGGCGACGGGCGAGGCGATCGTCGGCGAGCTCACCGGGACGAAGCTCGTGTTCGTGCCCGCCCAGATCGTGTCCCTGGCGGCGTTCGCGGACGCCCACCCGGACGGCGCGGTGCTGAGCCGGGACACGGGCTTCGAGCGGGAGTACGGCCGGAACCCGTACGTGGGCTACGACGACGCTGGCTCGAACCCGTTCCTGTTCGACGGTGTGGTCGACGGACGCCTCGCCCCCAAGGAGCGGGTGGTGACCATCGGCGCCGGGGCCGAGGCGACCGCGTTCCCGTTCTCCGAGCTGCGCAGGGTCGGCGTGGCCACGGGCACCGTCGATGGCGTCCCCGTGGCGGTGTTCTGGACGCCCGGCGCCGCGTCGGCCCTGGGACCCGGCACCATCGGCGACGGGGAGGACATCGGGGCCACCGGGGTGTTCCGCTCCGAGCTGGACCGGCAGCCGCTGAACTTCCGGCGGGGCGGCGGCGAGGACGCGCCCATCACCGACGTCGAGACCGGCTCGACCTGGTCGATCACCGGGCTCGCCACGGCCGGCCCGCTCGCCGGCGCCCCGCTGGAGCCGGTCGCCCACGGCAATAACATATGGTTAGCATGGGCGGCGTTATCCCCAGAGACCACGATCTGGACGGCGCCGTGAGCTCTCCGATCACGCGCCTGCGATCCCGGTTCGCCCTGGTGCTGGGCATCGCGCTGGTGGCCTCGGCCTGCACGTCCGGCGCGCCCACCGCACCCGGCGCGCCTGCCACCGGGGCCGACCCCTCGACCGGCGACGCGGCCTGGCGCAGCGCGGAGCTGACGGACGTGCGGACGGGTGAGACGTTCACCGTCGACGACCTGGGCGGCAGGCTGGTGGCGATCGAGCCGATGGCGATCTGGTGCTCCAACTGCCGGATCCAGCAGCGCGAGGCGGTGTCCGCGCTGGCGGCGGTCGGATCGGCGGACCTGGTCTACGTGGGGCTCGACGTCGACCCCAACGAGCCGGCCGAGGCGCTCGCGGCCTATTCGGAGGAGCAGGGGTTCGACTGGATGTTCGCGGTCGCCTCGAAGGACGTCGCGCGATCGCTCGCCGCCGAGTTCGGCGACCAGGTGCTCTCGCCGCCGTCCACGCCGCTGATCCTGGTCGGTCCGGACGGCGCGGTGATCGAGCTGCACTTCGGGATCCGGCCCGCCGCCGACCTCGAGGCGCTGTTCCGCCAGCACCTCCCGTGACCGGGTCCGTCCGATGCCGTTCGACGCTGTCCTGACCACGTTCCTGCTGGGCATCGGCAGCGCGGCCAGCCCGTGCCTGCTGCCCCTCTACCCGGGCTTCCTCGCCTACCTGGCGGGCGGCGACACGGAGGCGGCCCGCCGCCGCTCCCCGTTCCTCCTGGGCCTCGCCGTGGTCGCCGGGGTCCTCACCGCGGTCATCCTCGTGGCGCTGGTCGTCTCGGCGCTCGCCGTCTCGCTGTCGGGGATCCTGTCGGTGCTGGTGCCGGTCACGACCGTCGCGCTCGTCGGGCTGGGCCTGCTGATGCTCGCCGGCCGGAACCCGTTCGCGAGGATCGCGACGCTCCGGATGCCGGTGGTCCGTCACCCGATCGGCCAGGCCTACGTGTACGGCCTGCTCATGGGTCCCGTGGCCATTCCCTGCTCCGGCCCGTTCCTCGTCGCGCTGCTCGGGATCTCGGTGGGCCTCGTGGACGCGAGCGCCAGGGTCGGATCGTTCGTGCTGTTCGGCATCGGGTTCAGCCTGCCCCTGATCCTCCTGGCGCTGGTCGGGGCCGCCCGCGGCCAGGCCGTCGCGCGCGCGATCGCCAGGCGGCACGGGCTGGTCCTCCGCGTCGCGGGCGCGATGCTGATCGTTGCCGCGTTCGCGGAGCCGATCCGGCTGGCGCTGGTGTCATCGCCGGGCGCCTGACCCCGCCCTGCTGCCCGGGTAGCGGCGTGGCCGGGCGCAGGGACGTAATGCCGGACACAGCGGCAGCACCGGCCGCGCCCGTACTGTCGCCCTACGGGCCGCCGGAGCTGATCGCGCCGATGGCGCAGGCGGCCCCCGAACACAGGAAACCGACGATGACCGAAACCCGCGGACGTGTCCGCATCGAACCCGCAGCCAAGCGCGTTCGCGCCTTCCTCGGCGGCGCCGCCGTCTTCGACACCAGCCGGCCCATCCTCGTATGGGAGGGCCCGCACTTCCCCGTGTACTACGTCCCGGCCGCTGACGTGAGCGCCGGCGTCCTCATCCCGTCCGACCATGCGGAGCGCTCCCCCAGTCGGGGCACGGCGCGGTTCTGGTCGGTGCAGGTGGGCGAACACCGGGCCGACGATGCCGCCCGGCAGTACCCGGACTCGCCGTTCGAGGAGCTCCGGGACCTGGTGCGCTTCGAGTGGGGCGCCATGGACGCCTGGTTCGAGGAGGACGAGCAGGTCTACACGCATGCGCGTGACCCGCACCACCGGATCGACATCCTCCGCAGCTCGCGCCACGTGGAGGTGATCGTGAACGGCGAGGTCGTGGCCGACTCGGGTCGCCCTACGCTGCTGTTCGAGACCGGACTGCCCACCCGCTACTACCTGCCGCTGACCGATGTCAGGACCGACCTGCTCCGTCCCTCGACCACGTCGACGGGCTGCCCGTACAAGGGGACGGCCGCCTACTGGTCGCTCGAGGTCCACGGTGAGCGGTTCGACGACACCGTGTGGACGTATCCGGCCCCGCTGCCCGAGAGCGCGGCGATTGCAGGACTGGCGAGCTTCTACAACGAGCGCGTCGACATCCGCGTGGACGGGGTGCTGCAGCCGCGCCGGCAGGACCAGCCCGCGCGGCAGGCCGCGGCCTAGCGACCGGTGAGCCCGGCGGTGTCGCCTCACCCCCTCCGGCTGGACGGGATCCGGCTGCTCCAACGCGACCCGCTGCACCGCGTGCCCGGCTGCTGGTTCATCCACAACAGCCGGATGCTCAAGCACCTCGACGACCGCACGGTGGAGGCGATGGCGCGCGACTCCGCGATGGCCTCCTTCGGCACCGGTGAGCTGCTCCACGAGGCCGGCGCGCCGATGGACGCCGTCACGTTCATCACCCGGGGTCGCGTGAAGGTGTATCGACTCTCGCGCGACGGCAAGCAGCAGACCATCGCGCTGCTGGGACCCGGCGACGCGTTCGGCGAGATCGGCCTGGTCGACCGGCGGGCCCAGGACCTGTACGTGGAGGCGCTCGACGAGGTCGTCGTGTGCCGCACGGCGAGGGACGCGTTCCTCCGGCTGTGCAGCCGCGACGCCTCCCTCGCGATCCGCCTGGCCGAGGCGATGGGCGAGAAGCTCCACGAGGCCCGCGAACAGATCGCCGACCTCGCGTTCCGGGACGTCCGCGGCCGCGTGGCCCACCTGGTGCTCACGCTCCTCGAACGTGAGCGGCGCCTCTCTGGGACCGATGAGCTCGATCGCGTCGTGCCCGGGCTGACGCATCGCGAGCTGGCGGACCTCATCGGGACCCGTCGCGAGTCCGTCACGCTCGCCCTGGGTGCGCTCGAGCGCGAGGGCCTGCTCCGCGTCGAGGAGCGGGCGATCGTGGTCGAGGATCTGGATCGCCTGCGGGACGCCGCCGAAGCGTGATGCCCGCCCTCTTGGCCGGCAGGTCGTCCGGCGCGGGGGCACGCGAAGACGGCCGGGCGCGTCGCCCGGCCGTTCGGTGCGTCGCGGATCGGTCAGGCGGGGCTCGGTGCCGTCGCCCCCAGCCCGAACAGCTGCTCGAGCTCCTCGAGGCGCCGGAAGCCGGTCACCCCCTGCGGCTCAGCGCCGGGCTTGAAGAAGGCGATGGTCGGGATGCTCATGATCCCGAACGCCTGGCTCAGGCGCGGGTTGGCGTCGACATCGACCTTGACCACGTCGACCACCCCGTCGTACTTGGCGGCGAGCCTCTCCATCTCCGGGGCGACCATCCGGCAGGGTCCGCACCAGGCGGCCCAGAAGTCGACGACGACGGGCTTGTCGCTGTGCAGGACGAGCGCCTCGAAGGTGTCGTCGGTCGCGTGCTTGATCTCGGTCATCAGGGTTCCTTTGTGGGCCGCACGAGCGCGGCGGGCTGGGGTATGCCCTGACGGTAGATGCCGCTGCGCGGGCCCGATGTGAGCCCGATCACGTTCGCCGGCACGCCTCAGCGGCGTCCGCCGGCCATGCGCACCGCCTCCGGACGCCCACGGAGCCGCCACATCGCGAGGATCCCAACGGCGGGGCCGATGGCGAGGATGGCAAAGGCCACTCGCCAGCCCAGGCCGTCGCCTTCGCCGATCACGCCCACCACGGTGATCGTGACGCCCGTCAGCAGGAAGCCGGCCGCCGTCTGGAGCGCCAGTGCCGAACCCGCCGTCCCCGGCGGGCCGAGCTCGGTCACCGCCACCGAGAACTGGGCGGAGTCGGCGACGACCGTGATCCCCCAGACGATGCCCAGGCCGAGGGTCAGGATCGGTGGGGCGGCGAACAGGAACCCGATTGCCACCGCCGAGGTGCCACTGGCCGCCATCGCGCCGATCGTCAGCGTCGTCCGGCCGCCGCGGTCAGCCAGCCACCCCGCGCCGGCGCAGCCCAATCCCCCGCGGGCGCCGCCCGTGCACGCAGCGGGGCTCGCGCCCGCCGGGTCGGCGCCGCCCGCCGCGGCAAAGCTCGCCGCGAAGAACAGCGGGATCCACGTCCACATGGCGTACAGCTCCCACATGTGCCCGAGGTACCCGAGGTTCGCCAGCCGGACGGACGGCTCCGCGAACGCCCGCCGCGCGACCCCGAGGCTGAACCGCGGGCTGGCGACGTCGTACGGACCTGGCACCGCGGCGCCGACCAGCAGGCCGCCGAGCACGCCGGCGGCACTCGCGCTCGCCACGATCGCGCGCCAGTCCAGGCCCGACAGCCCTCCGACGGCACGGAACAGGTACGGCAGGGACGCGCCCACCGTCAGTGCCCCGACCAGCACGCCGATGGCGAACCCGCGCTCTCGGCGGAACCAGCCGGCCACGATCTTCATCCCGACGGGGTACACCCCGGCCAGGGCCAGCCCGGTCAGGAACCGGAACGCGAGCGCCGTGGAGACATCCGTGGAGAGGTAGGCGAACCCCAGGTTCGCTGCGGCGGCTGCCAGCGCTCCCGCCAGGAACAGGGCCCGGGCCGGGAGGACGTCCGCCGCACCCGTGACGGCGATGAGCAGCGCGCCGAGGACGAAGCCCAGCTGGACGGCGATGGTCAGCAGGGGCAGGTCCAGGCCGTGGAGCGCCAGGGCCGGCGTGATCAGCGGCGCGACGGCAGATGCGCTGAACCACGGCGACATCGCGAGCAGCTCGCCCGCACCCAGCAGGAGCAGCACCCGCCATCGACCGTCGGGCTCGCGCATCGGGTCGGGCTCGCGCACCGGCTTGTCGGGGCGCGTCACCCGATGGCCGGCAGCATCGTGTACACGACGCAGGTCCCGCGCAGCACCTCGGTGCCGTCCTGTCGCCGTGCGACGCACCGGAGCTGGGTGACCGGCTTGTCCGCCCTCGCGTCGATGACCTCGATCTCGGCCGTCACCGTGTCACCGACGTAGACGGGGGCGGGGTAGTCCCACTCCTGGTGGAGGAACACGCTGCCCGGCCCCGGCAGGTCCATGGCGACGAGGGCGTTGAACAGGCCCGTCGTCAGTCCGCCCTGGACCACCAGGCGACCCAGCCGGGTCCGGGCGGCGAAGGCCTCGTCGAAATGGAGCGGGTTCCGGTCCCCGGACAGGCGCGCGAACGCCTCCACGTCGTCGGCCGTGAACGTCCGTGTCCTCGCTGCGCGGGACCCGACGCGCGGCGGCTGCCACGTCACTGCGTCCACCTCCATCGGCCATCCACGATCGCGCGGAGCCTACCCGAACGACGGTGCTCGGACACGACCGGCGTCCCGACGGTAGGGCACCGAGGGCACGTCGGCTGTGAGGCAGGCCACGCCCCACGCCCACCACGCGAGAACGAGGCGGAGGGCAATGTGCGCCAGCGAACCGACACCAGTCGCCGCCGGTTCGATCGTTCGGCCATCGGCACCGCCCGGACGCATCGGGTGGGCCGCCACAGCCCAGGGAGGGCAACCATGGCCACCACCAGCGGGATCCTCGCGACCCCATCCGAGGGATCCGGATCCATCACCGCCACCTTGCTCCGCCGGGCCGGGTTCCGGCTCGGGATCATCGCCCTCGGCGGCGCCATGGTCGCGTTCGCCGGGGCGATCGCGGCCGCGCAGCTCGCGGCGGACGGCGGCCCGGCCGCCGAGGTCGCCGCCATCGGGCTCTGGACGTTCGGCCTCACGACCGCGGCGTTCGGGACCGCCAAGCTCGGCATCGCATCGGTGCTGCTCGCCATCGTGCGGCGCGTCGCCACCCGCGCGGAGAGCATCAAGGTCGCCCTGCCGCACCTCCGTGCGACCGCACCGGAGGACGCCACGGCGCTGGGCGAGCATGGCTCGCCGTTCGGCAGGGTCGTGATCAGCGAGCGGGCTCCCGCGCCCCTCCCGATCCACCGGCTGGCCGGCTACATGTGGCTGCCCGTGCTGGCCATGGGCGCGATGGCCGTCTACGGCGGCTTCGTCCTGTCGCTCGTCGCCACGGGCAACGTGGCCACGGACCCGCAGCTCGCGACGTCGCAGCGGGCCTGGGTCCAGGGGCTCCAGTTCCTCGGCGAGGGCCTCGTCCTGTCCGGGATCTCGTTCCTCCTCGCACGCATCCTCGGCGCGATCCGGTCCGGCGGCGGCGACGTCCAGCAGTCGCTCGGCCTCGCCGTCCACACGCTCCGCATGCCGGTCTCGGCCAAGGGCTTCGTCGTCCTGATGATGGCCGGCCTCATGACCTCCATCGGCCAGCTGATCGGCTACGCATACGTGGCCGGCCTCACCGATGCCGGGCAGGTGGCCGCCGCTTCGGCCTTCCTCGGACCCCTGCGCGAGTTCGGCCTCGGCCTGCTGCTCGCCGGCATCGTGCTGGCGCTCGCCACCATCGCCCGGGCGCTGGACTTCCAGGCCGCCCGCATCGTCTCGATCATCACCCGCGGCCTGTAGCCGCCAACCCGGAATGCAAGGAGCCCCACGATGACCACATCCATCCGCCCCGACTTCGATGTCGAGACCGGTTCCACGGCCTTCGGCTTCAACCTCCCCCAGCGAGCCGGCCGCCTCCTGTGGGCGCCGATGCTCGCCATGGCGATCATGGCCTTTCCCGCGGCCCTGGTGATCGCCGGCGTCCGCGCCGGAGCGATCGCCCAGGGCGGTGACGAGGCCACCATCGCGGCACTCGGCCAGCTCGGCACGGCCGTCATGTTCATCGGCTTCGCCAGCGTGTTCGCGGCGGTCACGTTCGCCATCGCGCGGATCCTGGGCACCCTGCGCCAGGGCGGTGGCACCGTGCAGCAGGCCGCCGGCCGGACGGTCCAGTCGCTCCGGATGCCCCTGACCGCCAAGGCGTTCATCGGGCTGATGGCGATGGCCATGATGCTGCTCGTCGGCGCCGTCATCGCGCACGTCGTCCTCGGCGCGACCATCCTCGGCGGCGACGTCGCGGCGCTCGCATCTGCCGAGGCCTGGTCGATCGGCCTCGAGGCCGTTCGCCGGGTCGGTGTCGTCCTGTACCTGGTCTCGATCGTGCTGGGCCTGGCGACCATCGCGCACGTCCTCCGGTTCCAGGCAATCCGCCTCCGGGAGCTGCCCGGCGAGGCCCCCCGCTGAGCGGCCCGGGCCGAAGCCACGTCCGATCACCCCACCCCCGCGGTGGCGGGGAGGTCCCCCTTCCCGTCGCCGCCAGACGCTCCCCGATCCGATGCCGCCGGCGCTCCGGCGGCATCGGGGTGTCGGGCAGGCGCCCGCCTCGGGCATGAAGGCCGGCCTGGTCCCCGACGCCGCGTGCATGCGCGACATCGGTGGCACCGACGCGAGGCTGATGTGGCCGGGGCCACAGAACCGGTCGGCGGCACTGGGGGTCGGATCGAGCGCTCCGATCGCGGCCCGCCCGCCAGGCCAGCCGCCCAGCGACCTGGGGAGCCGCCGGGCG
>CAYJOH010000009.1:0-17889 GCA_964371685.1 uncultured Anaerolineaceae bacterium | reverse complement strand
GGGCGCGGGGGTCTCGGTCGGCGCGGCAGTCGGGGCGGGTTCCGGGGTGGCGATCGGGGCGCCGGCGTCATCGACGGGATCGGTCTCGACACCGGTATCGAGCCGGACGAGGAACGCATCGACCGCGACGGTCGGATGACCGGCCGTGCCCATCGAGACGATCGTGATCCGGTGCGTGCCGACGCTGTCCCAGGACATCTTGAACAGGACGCGGGTCGGGCGGAAGGTGGACGCGTAGGTACTGACGGTCTTGACGTACGCGCCGTCGATGTAGACCTTCGCCTTGCCGCGCGTCGGGCCGACGGGGCCGACCCAGGACACGGCGGCGCCCTTGAACTCGAGCCTCGCCGATGCGCCGACGTCGTCCGTGGCGCGCGCCTTGCCGCCGAGGTAGCTCGAGTAGTAGGCGGCGTCCCAGTCGCCCCGGTAGGAGATCTTGCGGTGCCCCTCCTGGTAGACGGCGACGTCGGACTCGGCCGACCAGGTGGCGAGCAGGGTCCTCGCCGACGGCGGGGCGGCGGCCGCGCCCGCAAACGGGATCGCGAGGCTCGCGATGACGAGAGCCATGACGATCGTGGACGCCTTGTCGCGGAAACGGCCCGATTGGGCTGGTTGAGGACGCGGCGCAGGGCGCTGGTCTACCCAGCGCAAACCATCCCAGAACATGGGTGCTCCATTCGGCGGCCCGGCTGACTCAGGGAGTCCCGTGGCTTTGCGGCCCCGCCTCGCGACGGGTGTGCCGGTTCGTGGCGCGACGGCAGGGGGACACGGCCGTCTATTGATGTCCGGAGTGTCCCCGAGCCTCGGTGAGGCGCGCCATGGGGCAATGGTCCGCGTCCGTCGAGGGCCGGCACGGCCCGATGGTCAGGGCGTGGCGCAGACGCACCACTTCTTCCGTCGCAGGCCCCGGGGGGCGGGCTCAGGCCCGACGAGCACCCGTCCCGGGTCGACGCCCCAACGACACCCGCGGCTCGCGGATGCGGGCGTCGATCGCGGTGATCGCGCCGGCGCGGTTGAGGGTGTGCGTCGCGCTGACGCCCGGCCCCCAGCCGGGTCGGATCTCGTGCACCAGGCGCTCCCGGTACCCCGACCCGTCGAGCTGTTCGATCCGGAGCACGACGATCGAGTATCCGTACGTCGGTCCGCCGTTCTGCGCCGGCCGGTACCAGGCGTCGCCGACGCGGAACAGGCGGCCGGCCGGCCGCGCCGTGCGGACGTCCGTGACCACCGGGTTGGCGGGATGCGGCTCCCAGGGCCCGAGCGGGCCGGCCGCCCGGAACAGGTGCAGCTCATCCGGCGTCGTGCCGCCCTCGCCCGGCAGCGCGGTGAACAGCCACCAGGTCCCGTCGATCTCGGCGATCGTGGCGTCGGCCGCCGGCCGGTCCAGCACGGTCCGGTCGTGGACCCAGCCGGTCGGGAAGTCGGTCGCGCGGTAGAGCTCCAGCGTCCCGGCCGCGGCCTGCTCCGGCAGGAGGTACCAGGCGCCGTCCCAGCGGAACACGAACGGGTACGAGCAGTGATGGTCGAGCTCGAGGACCGGGGTGGCCGGCGAGGCGCGCCGGTGCGCGTCGAGGCTCACGACGGCGAGATGCCCCCGGCCGCGGCTCCGCACGTACTCCTCCACGAACACGACCACGCCGTCGTCGGTCTCGACCGGGAACGGATCCGCCCACTCCCGGTCCGGCGGCGGCATCAGGACGTCGTAGCCACCCGCATGCGGGTCGGCGATCGCCGCGGCGACTGGATCCGCGGTCGGGTCCGCGGCGGCGTCAGCGCCGCGGAGCGCATCGGCGTCGTGGATCGCCACGATCCAGCGTTCCGGTGCGAGCGTCCGGTCGGCCAGGCGACGAGCGTATCCGGCGCCGATCCGCGCGAACCCGGCCAGCGTCGCGGGGACGGTGGTCGCGGCCGGGCGGGGCTCGATCGGCGGCAGCCCGGACTCGGGCAGCCCCGCCAGCTCGCCGTCCCGCCGGAGGGCCCGGAGGACCGCGATCGGCCGCGTCGCCACCTTGGGCCAGTGGTTGCGGCCGCCGCGCCGCGCGGACAGGGCGTCGGTCGCCGACACGACCCGCGCCACGACGCGCTCGGTGCCGTCCGCGTCCGCGACCACGACGGTCGCCATGCATGCGGTCCCGGCCAGGGTGTCGGCGACGTCCGGTGCGGCGGCCAGGTCGCCGGGATCGGGCGCGCCCGCGATCGACTCGTGGCGCAGCCGGAGCGTGACCGGGCGACGACCCGGCGCGCCGAGGCGCTCGTCGACGCGAGCGCCGGCGAGGGCGAGCACCACGTCCACGTCCGCGACCTGGGCGGGCGGCAGCGCATCGACGAACCGGCCCACGTCGACGGGCAGGGTCGGGTCGCCGGTGCGGCCGAACAGCCGCGCGTCGACGCGCCGGTACCCGGACCGCAGCCCGGCCGCCGGGCCCCCGCGGCGACGCCCGCCCACAGGAGCCGTCCCGACCCGGCAGACCTCGACGCCGGGCTCGGCGCCAAGGGCCTCCACCAGCGCGGCGACCCAGGCCGGGGCCCGGCGGCGCCCGAGCAGGATCCCGACCCGCAGCGGCCCGGCCGGCTCGTGGCCCGCCCGCGCGCGATGGTCGTCGGTCATCCGGGGCACGGGGAGGCTGCTGCCCGCCGCGGGTACAATCTCGTTCCCCACGGCGCAGCAGGAGCAGACCTCGGTTGGGCGAATCGGGATACGACTACACCTTCACCGTGTTCACGGGAACACACAATCGCGGTCATACCCTGCACCGGCCATACGATAGCCTGCGGGCGCAGACGTTCCGCGACTTCGAGTGGCTCGTGATCGACAACGAGTCGACCGACGGGACCCCCGACCTCATGGCGCGCCTGACCGAGGAGGCGGACTTCCCGGTCCGGTACCTGTACCAGCAGAACATCGGGCACCATGGCTCGGTGAACCGCGCGGTCCGCGAGGCGCGCGGCCGGCTGTTCGTCATCCTCGATTCGGACGACGCGTGCGTGCCCGAGGCGCTGGAGCGGTTCAAGGCGCTGTGGGACGCCATCCCCGACGACGAGCGCGACCGCTACTCCGCGGTGACCGGCCTGTGTCGCGACGAGCACGGCAACGCGCTCGGCGAGCGGTTCCCGTTCGACCCGACCGACTCCAACGCCACCGAGATCCGCTACCGGTACCACGTGACGGGCGAGAAGTGGGGCTTCCAGCGCACGGACGTGATGCGCGAGTTCCCGTACCCGTCGATCCCGGGCTACACCGGGATGCTGTCCGGCCGGGTGGTGTGGGGGGCGATCGGCCGGCGCTACCGGACGCGCTACGTCAACGAGTACCTGGGCATCGTTACCGTGGACCAGCCGGACACGCTGACCAAGGGCGCGCGAAACCTCCGTCGCGACGCGATCGGCGAGCGCCTCGAGGCATGGGACCTGATCGAGCACGACCTCCGCTACGCGCGGTACGCCCCGGTCGCCTACTACCTCAAGGCGGCCAAGTTCGTCCGGAGCGCGCTGTTCGCCGACGAGTCGCTCGTGGCGCAGGGCCGGTCGCTGACCAGCCTCGCGTCGCGGCTGCTGTGGCTGGCCTCGATCCCACTGGGGCTGGCCGTCTATGGCGTCGAGCGGCTGGGCCTCGGGCGGTTCATCCCCGGGCGGGAGCGGCGCGGCGTCGCCCGCTGACGAGCCGCCTCGCCGGCCCTATCCGCGCCGGCGCGCCTGGATCCCGCGACCGCGCTCGCTCAGGACGTCGAGGTAGATTCCTTCCAGGTCCTCGACCAACCGCGCCGCGCCGAAGCGGCCGGCCTGCCGGGGCGCCGCCTCCCCCAGCCGCCGGGCCAGCGCCGGGTCCTCCGCGAGCGCCACGAGGCGAGCCGCGAACGCAGCCTCGTCGTCCACGGGCACGACGTACCCGGTCTCGCCGTCGACGATCACGTCGGGCACCCCGCCCACCGCGGTCGCCAAGCCCGGCCTCCCCGCCGCCGCGGCCTCGATCAGCGTGAGCGGCGTGCCCTCGTTGTCGGACGTGAGCACGATGACGTCGGCCGCGCCGTACCAGCCCGCGGCGTCGGCCGACCAGCCGCGGAACTCCACCACGCCGTCGAGGCCCAGCTCCCGCGCCTGGCCCTCGAGCCCGATCCGCTCCGAACCGTCGCCCACGATGTACAGGCGGCTCGCCGGCACGCGCTCGTGCACCCGGGCGAAGATGCGCAGCAGCCGGTCCACGCGCTTGATGGGCACGATCCGGCCGAGCAGCACCGCGACGAACGCCTCCGCGGGGACGTCGAGGCGGGCCCGGGCCTGCGCCCGGTCCGGGTCCGCGAACTGGTCGAGCTCGAGGCCCAGCGGGACGACCGTGATCTCGTCCCGGCCGGCCACGCCTCGGCGCACGAGATCCTCGCGCTGGAGCTCGCTGATCGCGATGATGCGCGTGGTCCGGCGCGCCAGCGCACGCTCGGTGGCGACGATCAGGGCGGACGTCCGGGGGCTGAAGTACCCCTCGAACACGTGCCCGTGGAACGTGTGGATCCGCGGGATCCCGGCCAGCAGCGCCGCCGACCGGCCCAGCAGCCCCGCCTTGGAGTGATGGGTGTGCACGATGTCGGGCCGGTACTCGCGCATCACGCGAAGCAGCTCGACCAGCGCGCGGCCGTCGTCCACCGGATCGATCGGGCGGGCGAGGCTCGGCAGGCGCCGGGTGCGGACGCCCGGCGAGGGCAGGTCGATCTCGAGCTCGTCGGGCTGGACCCGCCCGTGGACCAGGAGCGTCTCCCAGCCGCGGGCGGACAGGCCGCGGTCCGCGATCGTGACGTGCGTCGACACGCCGCTCACCGCCAGGCGCGTGATGATCCGCAGGATCCGCGGTCGCCTCATGCGTTCCCCTCCCGTCGCGGCCGCGTGCGGCGCGCGTGGGCCGCACTCGCCAGCGTCTCGTACAGCTGGGCCGTCTCGCGGACCAGCCGGTCAACACCGAAGGCCGCCCCGGCGTGGCGGCGCGCCGCGTCGCCAAGGCGCACTCGTTCGTCCGGCTCACGCAGCAGCCGGACCAGCGCCCGCCCGAGGGCCGCGTCGTCCACGACCGGGAGCAGGATCCCGGTCTCGCCGTCGGTCACGATCTCGCGGGTCCCGCCCGCGTCCGTGGCGACGATCGCCCGGGCCGCCGCCGCCGCCTCGAGCACGGCGTTGGGGAGGCCCTCGGCGTCGGACGCGGACGCGACCAGGTCGAACGCGCCGTAGAGCGTCCGGGCGTCCGGCACCTGGCCCGTCATCACGACCCGCGGCCCGAGGCCGAGCCCGGTGACGAGCGCCGCCACGTCCGCGCGGCTGGGTCCGTCGCCCACCAGCACCAGCCGCGCCTCCGGCACGGAATCGAGCACGCCGGGCATCGCCCGGACCGCCCGGTCCTGGCCCTTGCCCGGCTTGAACGTCCCGACGACGCCGACCACGAGGGCGTCGGCCGGCACGCCCCACCCGGCGCGGATCGCGATTCGCTCGCGCTCGTCGAGGGGCGGCGGCAGCTCGACGCCGTTGTGGATCACGCGGATCCGGTCACGCGGGATCCCCTCCCGGCGCGCGACGTCCTCCGCGACCGCATGGGAGTTGGCGACGAACGCGTCGGAGGTGCGCCGCGCCAGCGCATCGATCGCGCGCTCGATCCGCCCGAACCGGTCCTTGAACCCGCTCAGGCTGCGGCGGCCCGAGATCATCACGGGGATCCGCGTGACCGGGTCGGTGATCGCCGCCAGCCCGTAGCCCAGGTACAGCCACGCGTCGACGATGTCGAACCGCTCGCGGCGGCACAGCCTGACGTAGTCCACGACCCGCGCCCCGACCCGCGCCCCGAACAGGGGCATCGGCATGCCGGCCCGGCGGGGGGCCCCGAGGGCATGCACGTGAGCGCCCTTCTCGCGGGCCTCGACGGCGAGCGGCGTGTCGCCACCCAGCAGCACGAACGTGATGTCGAACCGGTCGCGCGGGAGGCCGGCGGTGAGCAGCAGCATCTGGCGCTCCGCGCCGCCCGGCAGCAGCGACGCCGGGTACAGGATGCGCAGCGGTCGCGGCCTCGCGGTGCCGGTCATGGGCGGCGGAGCCGGGCCGGGCGATGCTCGACGATCGCCCGCACGACGTCGAGCGGCTCCCGCAGCCCGATGACGCGGCTGACGACGAGGTAGCCGACCAGCCCGGCGACGGTGAGGGCGACCAGCAGCGCCAGCGAGGGGAGCGTCCCGAGGCCCGTTGGCAGCGTCCAGGCGACCACCGCCACGGGGATCGCGGCCACGACGCTGGCGACCGTCGCCCGTCCCACCACGCCGGCCATCGCCCGCAGCCGGAAGTCGTGGTCCAGCACCCCCAGCTGGCGCGCCTTGATCGCCTGGATGATGCCGACCGTCGCCGAGGTCGAGAGGGCGACGCCGGCGACGCCGATGGCGAGCCCGAAGCCGATGTTGAACAGCGCGTTGAGGATCGCGTTCGAGATCCCCATCCACATCAGGAACATCCCGCGGCGGCGCGCGTTGTGCGCCCCGGTGAGCACCGAGTTCACCATGTTCAGGAACAGCAGCGGCGCGAAGCCGGCCAGCACGACGGCCGTGAGCGACGCGTCCTGGGCCCCGAACTCGCCCCGGACGTAGACGACGGCGACGATCAGCGGCGCCAGCGCCATCGTGGCGACGGCGAGCGGGACGAAGATGGCCGTCACGTAGCGCAGGGCGTCGCTCGCGGCGCTGCCCAGCGACTGCTCCTCGCGGTCCTGCGAGGCGCGGACGAGGGCCGGGTAGATCGCCACGCCCCAGGCCGGGCCGATGGCGTTCATCGGCAGGCGGATGATCCCCTCGGCGTAGCGCAGGGCGCTGACCGCGCCCGCGCCGAGGAGCGAGGCGACCGCCCGGTCGGTCAGCAGGTTGAGCTGCAGGACGGACGAGCTCAGCGTGAGCGGGGCGGCGTGCCGGCCGAACCCCACCAGCTCGTCGCGCGGTGCCGTGAGCGCCGGGCGCGGCAGCCATCCCCTCCGGGCGGCCAGGACCACGAGGATCGCGAGCACCACGCCGTGCTGCAGCGTCATCGCGATCGCGACGGCCGTCAGTCCCAGCGAGTCCCACAGGAGCACCAGCGCGACGACCGATGCCAGCGGGCCGGCGGCCCACGCGAGGGCCACGGGCCCCAGCCGCTCGTGGATCTGGAACGTCGCGGCGAGCAGCCCGCCGAGCGCGGACAGCACGAGCATCGGCGCGAGGAAGGGCAGGTAGCCCGCGGCCGCCCCCTGGTACTCGGCGGGCAGGCCCGGGCCCGAGACCGCGATGATGATCACCGGCAGCGACATGACCAGGATCGTGGCCAGGATGCCGATCAGCAGCGTCCAGGTCAGCACCGCGCCGAGGAGCCGGTCGGCGGCCGCCCGGCCGACCCGCTGCTCCGTCTCGAGGTAGCCCGGGATGACGGCGGCACCCGTCCCGCTGGCGAGCAGGCTGGCCGCCATCTGCGGGATGACCGCCGCGACCAGCAGCGCGTCGAGGCCGAGCGACGCGCCGACCTGGCTGGCGATGAACAGCTCGCGGATCAGGGTGAACACCTGGCCCACGGACGCGGTGGCGGTCAACAGCATGGTCGACCGCGCGACCCGGCCCATCAGTGCCTGCGTGGGCGGGGCCTCGCCGCCGACGGGCCCCTCGGCGAGCGCGTCGCCCACGGCGCCCTCGAGCGGGGCCTCCTCGTCGGGCGCGTCGGCCGATACCGCGTCGACCGGCGCGTCGGCCGATGCCCGCCCGCCGCCGGCCGGGGCCGGGTCCGGGTCGCTCATGCGGGCCGTCCCGTGGGCTCGCGGCCGGGAGCCACCAGCGCGTCCCACGCTCGCCCGATCCGCTCGAGGTCGAACCGATCGCGGACCTCGCGGGCCCGCGCCCCCAGTGCCGCCCTCCGGTTCGGGTCCGCCAGCAGCGCGCCGATCGCCGCACCCAGGGCCGCGACGTCTCCGGCCGGCACGAGCACCCCGTCGACGCCATCGCGAACGATCTCGGCGGGCCCGTGGGGGCAGTCGAAGGCGACCGGGGCGATCCCCTGCAGCATGGCCTCCAGCAGGACGTTCGGAAAGCCCTCGTGCCGCGACGGCAGCACCAGCAGCGATCCCCGGGCGATGACGGCGGTCGGCGTGCGCGTCTCGCCGGGGAGGTCGACCACGCCGTCGAGGCCCAGCTCGTGGCGCCGGGCCTCGAGCGCCGCCCGCTCGCGACCCTCGCCCCAGATCTCGAGGCGCGCGGCCGGACGGGCGGCGTGGACGGACGCGAACGCCTCGAGGAGCAGGTCGAAGCCCTTCACCCGGTCCAGCCTGCCGAGCGCGACCACGTGCTCGTCGCCCGGATGGCCGACGTCCGGACCGGTGGCGTCGGCCCCGGTGGCCGCCAGGGGCCCAGTGGCCGCGAGGGGCCCGGCCACGGGATCGGCCGTGCCGGGCTCCAGGACCGGGTTCGGGATGACGGTCACCCGCGCCCGGCTGCCGGCCGGCAGCGCCGCGCGAGCCGAGGCGGTCTGGACGACGACCCGGCTCGCCCGCCGGTACGCGAGCCCGCGCAGGACGCCCCACGCCCGACCCGGGCTCAGCCCGGGGTCCGTCCGCTCGGACACCACGACCGGCCACGGGCAGCCGGCGGTCGCGAGCAGCGTGAGCACGTTCGTCCGGTCCATGAACGACAGGACCGCGTCCGGGCGGGTCGCCTCGATCGCGCGCCGGAGACGGACCAGGCGGCCGAGGTTCCGGGCGATGGCCGTCACCGGCGACCTGGAGACGGCGAACAGGTCGAGCCGCCGCACGACGACCCGCGGATCGGGCCGGTAGAAGTCGACCTGGGCCGGACCGGAGAAGGTCAGGATCGTCACCGACCAGCCCATCGCGACCCACCGGTTGGCCAGGGCGGTCAGCACCCGCTCGGCACCCCCCACGGACAGCGAGGAGATCACGCACGTCACCCGTGGTCGCGGACCGGCCGGGTCGGGACCCGGGTCGCTCACGCCCGTGCCGCGTACCACTCGACCGTCTGGCGGATCCCCTCCTCGAACGGGACGATGACGCGGTAGCCGAGTGCCGTGGCCGCGACGGCGATGTCCGCCTCGGAGTCCCGCACGTCGCCGGCGCGCGGCGCCTCGAACGTCGGGTCGAGCGTCGTCCCGAAGGCCGCCCCGACCGCCGCCAGCAGGTCGAGCAGCGTGTAGCGCCCGCCGCACCCCACGTTGGCGGTGAGCCGGGTCACGCCGGCGGCCTCGGCCGCGAGGAGGTTCGCCGAGACCACGTTGGCGACGTGCGTGAAGTCGCGCGACTGGAGGCCGTCGCCGTAGACGACCGGCCGCTCGCCGCGCAGCGCGGCGGTGATGAACCGCGGCACCACTGCCGCGTACTGCGAGGCCGGGTCCTGGCCGGCCCCGAACACGTTGAAGTACCGGAGCACGACGGTGTCGATCCCGTTCAGCTCGCCCAGCGCGTGCACGTAGTGCTCGGTCGCGAGCTTGCTCGCCGCGTACGGCGAGCGCGGGTCCGGGCGCTGCGTCTCCCGGCGTGGCAGCTCCGGGCTCGCGCCGTAGACCGAGGACGAGCCCGCCGCGACCACCCGGCGGACGCCGGCCTCGGCGGCCCCCAGCATGAGGCGGATCGTGCCCTCCACGTTGACGGCGTTCGAGGTGATCGGATCGAGCACCGACCGGGCGACCGACGGGATCGCCCCCTGGTGGAGCACCACCTCGCAGCCTCGGACTGCCCGCGCCACGGCGTCGGGGTCGCGCAGGTCGCCTTCCACGAGCTCGATCCGGTCGAGGAACGGATCGAGGCGTTCCCGCAGTCCGGTGCTGAAGTTGTCGAGCACGACGACCTCGTCGCCGCGCTCGAGGAGCCTGCCGACGAGGTGGTGACCGATGAAGCCGGCCCCACCGGTGACCAGGATGCGCGTTGTCACGTACGTCTCCCCCTGAGGGTCTCGTCCGGGCGGCGCGCGAGGACGAGCGCCAGGATGATGAAGATAGGCCCCGAGGCCTGGATGGAGGTCAGCGAGTTGATGAACAGCGATTCGACCGCATACGCGACGAGCATCGCGATCGCTGCGGCCGCGTACGGGTGCGTCGACCGCCGCAGCGCGACGCCGAGGGAGGCGAGGGTCGCCAGCATGAAGCCGACGCCCACGAGGCCCTGCTCGGCCAGCAGGTCCAGCCACTGGTTGTGCGAGTAGGTGGCGGGGCTGAAGCCGATGAACTCGGGGCTGAGGAACTGGAACATGCCGAAGCCCAGCCCGAACACCGGGGAGCTGAGGAACATCTCGATCCCGGCCCCGAACGCCTGCTGCCGCCAGTGCTCACTGCGCTGCAGGTCGAGGTAGGCGCTGGGGTCCGCGGAGCCGGCCGAGACCTCGATCCGGAACGCGAGGAACACCGGGTACAGCACGAGCACGGCGATGATCGCGGCACCCAGCAGCGCGAGGGCCATCCGGGGCCGCCGCAGGGCGATGAGGACGAACACGCCCACGGCGGCCCCCACGTACGCGCCGCGGGACAGCGACAGCGCGAGGGCAACCGCGACCGCGATCGTCGCCAGCACGGTCAGCATTCGGCCCCACCGGCGGGTGACCGGGATCATGGCGACGAGCAGGGTGAGGACCTGGGCCGAGAAGAACCCGAAGTAGTTGGAGTTGGAGAACAGCCCCGCCGCGCGGGCTTCCTCGGAGGGCGGTCGCAGCCCGCTCACGAGCTCGAGCACGGGGCCGATCGCGAAGAAGTCCGCGATCGCCACCAGGGCCGCCACGACGGCGACGCCGACGGTGATGGCGACGATCGGCCAGCCGGGGACGGTCCGGAACAGGTAGACCGCGATCAGGAACACGCCGACGCCGCTGGCGAGGTGGATGAACTCGAGGGTCGCGGACGCGGCCTCGTCCGCCGGATACCCGGTGACGGCGGGGAGGAGGGAGACCGCCGCCAGGAGCATGTAGCCGGCGAGGAACAGGATGCCCGGGCTGACCCGGATGCTCGGCCGTCCGAAGGGCACCCGGGCGAGGATCCCGACACCCGTCACGCCCACCAGCAGGGCGATGATCCCCGGCGGCGACAGCAGCTCGGGCTCGGGCAGCGCGAGGACCAGCGCGATCGCCGCCAGGCCGGCGGGCGGGGCGAGCAGGGCGACCCCGAGCATCGCGAAGGCGACGGGCGCGGCGCCGGGTGCGTCGAGGCTGAGCAGCACGACGTAGGCCAGCGCCAGCGAGGCGCCGAGCGCGAGCTGAGCCGGGACGGGGAGCCGCAGCGCGGCCGGGATCCGCGACCTCGGCGCCAGCGCGAGCGGGGCGATCCGGATCGTGCCCGCCGCGGCCATCAGGAGGTCGAGCCCCGCTCCGCGCCCAGCGCGAGCTCGCCGGCCGGCCCGCCACCGCGGGTCGTCCGCGGCATCATCAGCACGAGGCCCAGGATCCGGCCGCCCACGCCGCGCAGCCCGGCGATGGCCGCATGGAGCTGGCCCCGGGTCGTGGTGCCCTGGTTGACGACCAGGATGGTGCTGTCGACGAGCGCGGCCACGAGCGTCGCGTCCGACGTGGTGCCGGTGGGCGGCGTCGCGACCACCACGAGGTCCGCGTCCGCGGCCAGCGCACCCAGCACCTCGGCCGTGCGACGGCCGGTGAGCAGGTCCTCGGGATCGCCCAGCACCGGGCCGGCCGGGAGCAGGCGCAGGCCCGTGACGTGGGTCGACCGGAGGAGCGTCCCCTCCGGCGCCCCGGAACCACCGAGCAGCGTGCCCAGACCAGTCTGGTTGTCGGTCCCGAACAGCACGTGGAGGTAGGGCTCCCGCAGGTTGGCGTCGACGAGGATCGTCCGCCGGCCGAGATGCGCCGCCGCGATGGCGAGGCCGGCCGCGGTCACGCCCGCGCCACGGCCGCCGCTGGGGCTGGTCAGCGACACCCGGCCGGTGCCGGGGAGCAGGTGGTTGACGAGCCCCGCGAACACCGCCTCGCCGGTCTCGAGGCCCTGGGCCAGCCCTCGGGCGCCGGCGCTGGATTCGGCGTCGAGACGGACGCGGCCGAGCAGCGCGGCCGGAATCCCCTCCAGGTCCGAGGAGCGGCGGATGCGATCGTCGAGGTAGGCGAGCACGCTCAGCAGGGCGATCGTCAGGGCGAACGCCGCGCCGGCCGCGAGCACGGTGTTGAACACCACGCGCGGCGAGGCCGGGTCGTCGGGGATCTCGGCGGGCTCCACGATCGAGAGCAGCGCCTCCGGCGTGGTGCCTCCCTCGGGCAGGCGCGAGGACAGCTCGACCAGCGCCCCGGCCAGCCCGTTCGCGATCGCCGCCGCCCGCACTGGGTCCTCGTCACGCGCGATGATCGCGATGAACGGGCTGTCGAACTCGGCGTTGACGGACAGCCGTGCCGCCAGGTCCGGGACGGTGTACGGCAGGTCCAGCTCCCCGATCAGGCCCTCGAGGACGGGTCGCGTCGTGCCCAGGCCCGCGTACGTCTGGCCGATCCGGGGCGCGGTGAGGATGTCGTCCGTCGACGCGCCGCCCGAGCCCAGGCCGGCCTCGACGACGATGCTCGCCTGGGCCTCGTAGCTGGGGGGCAGCAGGCGCGACACGATGAACGCGACCAGCGCCACCTGGGCGGTCACCGCGATGACGATCAGGATTCGGGCCCACAGGAGCCCGAGGAAACGGCGGATGTCCACAGGATCTCCAGCGGGCTTCGGGGCGACGAGAGTATAGCGACGAGCCCGGCGGCGCCGGGGGCCGTGCCGGCTGTCCCGCGCCATCCGTTCGATTCGGGGGCCGGGCCACGGCCGGGACTGGCCGGCGGAAGGCCGGTCAGCCGCCCTCGAGCGCGTGGAGCTGGGCGTCGAGCGTACGGACCTGGGCGACCTGGGCCAGGACGTCGGTCGCGGTCTTGCGGTAGGCCGCCGTGTCGGTGACCGTCGCGGCCAGGCCGTCCGCGATGCGTTCCCGCATCGCCGCGTAGGTGGTGGCCAGCCTGGCGGCGGTCTGGCCACCGATCGCCTCCCGGGAGGCCGCGCGAGCGGCGTCGAGAGCCACCGGGATCACGAGGTTCAGCCGTCGCAGGTCGCTGACCAGCTCATTGCCCGTGCCGTTCCCGTCGAGCGTCTCCTGGAGCGTCGCCGCGGCATCGAGCACGGCGGCATCCGCCGTCATCAGCCCGCGGAGCGACGCCGGCAGCGCGGTCGGCGCAGGGGTGCCGGTCGACGGCGATGGCGCCGCCGATGCCGACGTCCCGGGCCCCTGCGACGCCGTCGGGCCCGAGACCGGCGCGGCGAGCGGACTGGTGAGCGTGACGATGAGGGCGACGATCGCCGGGATCATCGCGACGCTGAGCAGCGTCGCGACACGCTCGGGTGTCCGCAGGAGGCCGGGCGGCGTGGTCACGACGCTGCGTCCGTCGCGACGTTCGCGTCGAACGCGCGCTCGAAGTGGGCGGGGTCGTCGCCGGGCATCGTGTTGAAGGCGACGGCGAGCCGGGGGCCGGAGCGCGACGTGAGCAGGAGCTGCCCGCCGACGGCGCTCACCTCGAGGTCCCGGGCCCGGCGCGTGAAGCACACGCGGGCCGGCGACGTGTCGAGCGGCCCCGTGACCGTGAGCTGGTCGCCCTCCAGCGTGAGCAGGTAGCGGGCCCCGATCACGAGGTTCTCGGACCCGGCGATGAACACGGCGACCGCGCGCACGGCGGGCCCTCCCTCGTCCGCGGCGCCCCGGGCAGCGGCCGGCTCGCCGGACGGCTCGGGCGCGGCGGGGGAGGACCGGCGCCTGCCGAACCACCGGTCGGAGCCACCGGTCCCTCCTTCCGGTGTTGCCGCGCGCGCCGGGTCCGACGCCGCGAGCGGCCGGGTGTCCCGTGGCTCCGCCGTGATGACCCTGGGCCCCCGCGTCGGAGCATCGGCGGCGGCAGCGGCGCCCGCGGCAGCGGCGCGGGTTGCCGCACCGGCGCGGACCCGCCCGGACCGGTCACGGCGGGCCTCGGCCGGGGTGCGGCGGGACGTCGCGGTCGCCGGCTCGACGGGGGTCGAACCGGTGGCCGGGGCCTCGTCGGGCGCGATGGCCGGCCTCGGCACGCCACGCCGCCTCGCGAACGGCCGATCGCACACCAGGCACGCCGGCTCCCACCCTGTCACGCGGTTGCCGCACTCGGGGCAGCTGCCCGGCGGCGCGACCTGCAGGATCGCCAGCGCGATCGGGCCCAGCAGGATGCCGAACGCGGCCCACAGCGGGCCGTTCCGGGCCCGGCGGCTCGCGAGCACCCAGGCCAGCGCACCGAACACCGTGGCCCACAGGGCGACGACCAGGATCAGCGGTCCCACGGAGCCCCACGGCACATGCACGATCCTCGATGACGGTGCTGAGCGAGCCCGAGCATAGCCCGGACCCCGGTCCGGCGTCGCACCGACGGCCGCGCGTCGCTCGACGGCAACGCGGCGGAGGGGCGGTGCGCGCGAGCCACGCGAAGCCCGCGCGGCGACCGCCTTGCCGTTGACAGCGCGGTACGAACGTCCGACAGTCGGGGGGTACTTATTCGGGCGGTCATCGCCGCCACCACAACAGCGTCCGGCGGGTGCTTCTCTGGCGTCGCGTCGTCGACACCGGGGAGCGCATGCCGGCAGACCGACCAACGCGTGCCGCTGGGCGCGCGTGCCGGCGTCCGGGCCCTCGGGACAGGCGGGTCCGGCCGACCCGGCACGCATCGCGCGGCGACGTGGTCGGCGACGGGCCAACCGCCCTGAAAGGCAATTCGGATGCACGTCCTGGTCACGGGTAGCGAGGGCTACATCGGCACGATCCTGTGCGCCTACCTGCTGGATCGCGGGTACGACGTGACCGGGCTCGACACCGGGTTCCATCGCGTCGGCTGGCTGTACCACGGCGTGGACCGCTCGCCGCGCTGGATCGCCAGGGACATCCGCCAGGTCGGCGTCGAGGACCTGGCCGGCTACGACGCGGTCGTCCACCTGGCCGAGCTGTCGAACGACCCGGTGGGCCAGCTCAACCCCGACATCACGTTCGAGATCAACCACCAGGGGAGCGTCCGGCTGGCCACGATGGCCAAGGCGGCCGGGGTCGAGCGGTTCATCTACATGTCGTCCTGCAGCGTGTATGGCTCGGCGGGCGACACGGACAGCACGGAGACCTCCGAGGTCCACCCGTTGACGGCCTACGCCAAGTGCAAGGTGCTCGTGGAGCGCGACGTCCCGGCGCTCGCGGACGACGACTTCTCGCCGACGTTCCTGCGCAACGCGACGGCGTTCGGCGCCTCGCCGCGGATGCGCTTCGACCTGGTCGTCAACGACCTGGCCGGTCATGCCTGGACCGAGAAGGTGATCCGCATGGACAGCGACGGACGGCCGTGGCGACCGTTCGTGCACATCCTGGACATCAGCCAGGCGATCGACCTCGTGCTCCGGGCGCCGCGCGACCTCGTCCACGGCGAGATCTTCAACGTGGGCAGCAACCTGCAGAACCACCAGGTCCGCGACGTGGCCGAGATGATCGCCGACACGTTCCCGGGCTGCCGGACGAAGTTCGGCGACAGCACCGGCGACCACCGCAACTACCGCGCCAACTTCGACAAGATCCACGAGCGCCTGGGGTTCGAGACGCGGTACGACGTGGCCCGCGGCGCGCGGCAGCTGCTCGAGGTGTTCCAGGCCGTGGACATGAGCACCGAGCTGTTCGAGTGGCGGGGTCACACCCGGATCAAGCAGATCCGGCACCTGCTCGCCACCGGGCAGATCGACGAACGGTTCTTCTGGATCCGGACGCCCGGGACCGAGGCGGAGGGCGCCCGATGAAGCCGCTCCCCGCGGGCCTCGAGGGCTCGTTCCTCATCGACCTCACCCGGATCGGCGACGATCGCGGGTTCTTTGCCCGGATCTGGGACGACGCGTGGTCCGAGCAGCTCGGCGTCGACGCCCGCGCCGTGCAGGTCAACCTGTCCACCAACCGCCAACGCGGGACCATCCGCGGGCTCCACTGGCAGGTCGCGCCGTACGGCGAGTCGAAGCTCCTCCGGTGCACCCGCGGCGCGGTGTTCGACGTGGCCGTCGACCTGCGCCCGGGCTCGCCGACGTATCGCCAGTGGCAGGGCCACGTCCTCGATGCGGACAGCCGCCGGATGGTGTTCGTGCCGGCCGGCTGCGCCCATGGCTACCAGGCGCTCGAGGACGGGGCGGAGGTCAGCTACCAGGTCTCCCACCCCTACGTGCCTGGATCGGAGCGCGGCATCCGCTGGAACGACCCCGCCCTGGGGATCGCCTGGCCGATCACCGACGACGTGACCGTGTCCGAGAAGGACGTGGCCTGGCCCGACATCACGCCGGAGACCCACGCATGAGCACCCTCCTTCGCGCCCTCGAGGCGCGCGCGGCCGCCGGCGACCCGATCCGTGTCGGCCTGGTCGGCGCCGGCTATGCGGGCCGCGGCTTCGCAGCCCGGATCATCCGCCGGATCCCGGGCATCGAGATCGTGGCCATCCCCAACCGGACCGGCGCCCAGGCCGAGCGCGCCTACCGCGAGGCCGGCGCGGACGACCCGGCCCACGCGGCCTCCGCCGCTGAACTCGACGCCGCCATCCGCCGCCACCGCCCGGTGGTCACCGACGACCCGACGCTGCTCACCGATGCCGACGGCATCGAGGCCATCGTGGAGGCGACCGGCGAGGTCGAGTTCGGGGCGGGCGTCGCGCTCCGCACGATCGACGCCGGCAAGCACCTCGTCCTGATCAACGCGGAGCTGGACTCCTGCCTCGGACCGATCCTCAAGACCCGCGCCGATGCCGCCGGCGTGGTCCTCACCGACATGGCCGGCGACCAGCCGGCCGTGATCATGGACCTGATGGACGAGGTGCGGCTGCTCGGCTTCCGGCCGATCCTGGCCGGCAACATCAAGAGCCTCCTCGACCACAAGCGGACGCCCGAGACCCAGAAGGGGTTCGCCGAGGCCCACGGCCAGCGGCCGAAGATGATCACGTCGTTTGCCGACGGGACCAAGATCGCGGCCGAGATGGGCGTCGTCGCCAACGCGACCGGGTTCGGTGTCGCGGAGCGCGGCATGCGGGGCCCGCGCGCGGAGCGCGTCGAGCAGGCACCCGACCGGTTCGACATCGAGTCACTCCTGGAGCGTCCGATCGTCGACTACCTCCTGGGCGCCGAGCCCAGCTTCGGCGTGTTCGTCCTGGGGTACGAGGAGGACCCGCTCAGCCGCTCGTACATGAAGTTCTACAAGATGGGCGACGGTCCGGTGTACACGTTCTACCGGCCGCTGCACCTCGGCCCGCTGGAGACCGCCCAGTCGGTCGCCCGCGCCGTCCTGCTGCGGGACGCGGCCGCGACGCCGCTCGGTGGCCCGGTCACCGAGGTCATCGCCCAGGCGAAGCGGGACCTCGTGGTCGGCGAGACGCTCGACGGAATCGGCGGCTTCACGGTGTACGGCATGCTGGAGAACGCGGGGACCGCGCGACGCGAGCGCCTGCTGCCGATGGGCCTGACCGATGGGGCCGTGGTCGTCCGCCCGGTCGCTGAGGACGTCGCGCTGACCTTCGACGACGTGGAGCTGCCGCCCGGCCGCCTGGCGACGCGCCTGTGGCAGGAGCAGGCGGAGCGCTTCGGCGTCCCGGCCTGATCGCCGCGCCGCCGAGGCCCGGCCGGGCCCCGTCGGCCACCGTGTCTCCCCCGGGCTCGTCAGCTCACCGTGTCGCCCGGCGCCCAGGCGTGGACGCGCGCGTGGCCGCCCCGCGCCTCGATCGCCGTTGCCAGGGCTGCGGGTGTCCCGGCGAGGATCGGGAACGTGCCCCAGTGGACCGGCAGGACGTCGTGGACGCCCAGCAGCTCCGCGGCCAGCGAGGCGCCCACCGGGTCCATCGTGAAGTGGCCGCCGATGGGCAGGATCGCGAGGTCCGGCCGGAA
>CAYJOH010000008.1:15974-18376 GCA_964371685.1 uncultured Anaerolineaceae bacterium | reverse complement strand
ACCTCCGCCAGTCCGCGGACCTGTGCGCGCGCTGGCACGGGCGCGACGACGGCCGCCTCAGGTACGCGTTCACCCCCCGCTTCGCGGTCTCGTGCAGCGCCGACCTGCTGCGCGAGTCCGCCGCCCTCGCCCGCGCCGCCGGCGCCTACTGGCAGACGCACCTGGCCGAGTCGCGCCCGGAGCTCGCAGAGGTCGCCCACCTGTTCCCGGACGCCATCGACTACCTCGACGTCTACGACCGGGCCGGCGGCCTCGGCCCGCGCACGATCCTGGCCCATGCCATCCACCTCTCGGAGCGCGAGGTGGCGAGGCTCGCGGCGAGTGGTGCCGCCGTCGCCCATTGCCCGGCGTCGAACCTGTTCCTCGCGTCGGGGGCGATGCCGCTCACGCGCTACCGCGAGGCGGGGATCCGGGTCGGCCTCGGCTCGGACGTGTCCGGCGGCCCGGAGCTCTCGATCTTCGCCACCATGCGCGCCGGCGCCTTCGTCCAGAGCGCCCGTCGCGTCTGCGAGCACGATGAGGCGTCCCGGGCTCTCGGCCCCCTCGACTGGCTGCGGCTGGGCAGCTACGAGGGCGCGCGGGCACTGGGCCAGGAGGACCGCATCGGGTCGCTTGAGACCGGCAAGCAGGCGGACCTGATCGCCGTGGACCCGCGGCTCGTGGCGCCGGTTCCGGGCGAAGACTCCCACGACCCCGCCGAGGTCATGTCGCGGCTCGCGTTCCGCCCGCACCCGGACATGGTGCGCGCGGCCTGGGTCCGGGGGCGCCGGCTGGAGGGACCGCCCGGCGTCGGGTGAGCGGCGACATACTGGCTCGATGACAGGCTTCGAGGCCGATCCCGTCCCGCGCGCCGTCACCGCCCCGTGGCTCGTGGACGCCCAGGCGGTCGCCCGGGCGCTCGGAAGCGACCCGGATGCCGGGTTGACCACGGTCGAGGCGGCCGCTCGACTCGCGCGCCACGGCCCCAACCGGCTGCTGGCCGTGGCGGTCGTGCCCGAGTGGCGGAAGGTCCTGGCGCAGTTCGCCGACCCGCTGATCTACCTGCTGCTCGCGGCGATCGTCGTGTCGCTGGTCGCGTGGTGGCTCGAGGGGGCGGGCGGTGTCCCGGTCGAGGCGCTGGTCATCGGCGCGATCGTGGCCGCCAACGGGATCCTCGGCTATGCGCAGGAGCGGAGCGCGGAACGGGCCGTCGCGGCGCTGGCCCGCATGGCCGCCCCGAGCGCCCACGTCGTGCGCGACGGCCGCGAGGTGACGATCCCCGCCCACGAGGTCGTCCCCGGCGACATCCTCGTCCTGGCCGAGGGCGACGCGGTCAGCGCGGACGCCCGCCTGCTGCACGCGGCGTCGATGACGGTGGGGGAGTCCTCGCTCACGGGCGAGAGCGAGCCGGTCCTCAAGGGCGCAGGCCCGCTGCCGGGCCCTGCGCCGCTGGGTGACCGGGTGAACATGGTGTTCAGCGGGACGGCGGTCTCGCGCGGGCGCGGCCGCGCCGTGGTCACGGCCACCGGCATGGGCACCGAGATGGGCCGGATCGCCACGCTGCTGGCGGCGACGACGAAGGAGCGGACCCCGCTCCAGCGCGAGATCGACCTCGTCGGCCGGACGCTCGGCATCGCCGTCATCGGCATCGCCGTCATCGTCATCGCGGCGATCCTGGCCACCTCGGAGATCCGCGCGCCGACCGATCTCATCGACGTCCTGTTGATCGGCGTGTCGCTCGCCGTCGCCGCGGTGCCCGAAGGGCTGCCGGCGATCCTGTCGGTGATCCTCGCCCTCGGCGTCCAGCGGATGGCCCGACGGCAGGCGATCGTCAAGAAGCTGTCGTCGGTGGAGACGCTCGGCTCGGCATCGGTGATCGGCTCGGACAAGACCGGGACGCTGACCCGCAACGAGATGACGATCCAGCGGATCGTGACGGCGTCGGGCGAGGTGACGATCGGGGGCATCGGCTACCGCCCGGAGGGGGAGATCCTCGTCGGCGACGAGCCGCTCGCGGAGGGGCCGCTGCTCGAGGAGGTCCGGTTCGTCCTGGGTGGCGGCAGCCTGGCCAACGACGCCGTGCTCCAGGAACGGGACGGGGAGTGGGAGATCCAGGGCGACCCGACCGATGCCGCGTTCCTCGTCGCCGAGGCCAAGCTGGGCATCACCGAGGCGCGTGAGGCCCGGTTTACTCGCCACGCCGAGGTCCCGTTCACGTCCGAGCGCAAGCTGATGTCCAGCATCGAGGCTGACGCGGAGGCCGAGGGCCGGCTCGCCGTCGTGACCAAGGGCGCGCCCGATGTCCTGCTCGCGCGCTGTACCGAGGAGCAGGTCGGATCGGACGTCCGGCCGCTGACCGAGGGCCGCCGGGCGGAGATCCTGGCCGGCATCGACGCCCTGGCCGGCATGGCGCTCCGCACGCT
>CAYJOH010000008.1:14113-15874 GCA_964371685.1 uncultured Anaerolineaceae bacterium | reverse complement strand
GACGACGCCGATCCCCTCGCCGGGGCGGATATCGAGGCGCTCGACGACGTGGCGTTTGGCGCGCGCGTCCGGTCCACGAACGTCTACGCCCGGGTCGCTCCTGAGCACAAGCTGCGGATCGTCGAGGCGCTCAAGGCCGACGGGCACGTCGTCGCCATGACCGGCGACGGCGTCAACGACGCCCCGGCCCTCAAGGCGGCCGACATCGGCGTCGCGATGGGGATCACCGGCACCGACGTCGCCAAGGAGGCGTCGGACATGATCCTGGTGGACGACAACTTCGCCACCATCGTGTCCGCGGTGCGTGAGGGCCGCGCCATCCTGTCCAACATCCGCAAGTTCCTGCGTTACCTGCTGTCGTCCAACGCCGGCGAGGTCCTGACCATGTTCCTGGGCGTGGTGGGGGCGGGGCTGCTGGGCCTCGATCTCGGCGGTGAGGCGGTGATCGCGCCGCTGCTGGCCACCCAGATCCTGTGGATCAACCTGCTGACCGACTCGACGCCCGCGCTCGCCCTGGGGTACGACCCGCCGCCGCCCGACGTGATGGACCGGCCCCCGCGCAAGCCGACCGACCGGGTGATCGACCGGGAGATGTGGCTGGGAGTGCTGTTCGTCGGCCTCGTCATGTCCATCGCCACGCTCGTGACCCTGGATCTCAGGCTGCCGGGCGGCCTGCTCCCGGGCTCCGGCAGCATCGTCGAGGCCCGGACGGCGGCATTCACCGTGCTCGTGCTCGCCCAGCTGTTCAACTGCTTCAACTCCCGGTCGGACCACGTGTCGGCGTTCCGCGGCCTGTTCACCAACCCGCGGCTGTTCGGGGCGATCGGGTTGTCGTTCGCCCTCCAGGTGCTCGTGGTGCACGTGCCCTGGTTCAACGCCGCGTTCGGGACACAGCCGATGTCGCTCGCGGACTGGGCGCTGTGCATCGCGATCGCGAGCTCCGTGCTGTGGGCCGACGAGCTGCGAAAGGTCGTGCTGCGCCGCACGGGCCGCTGAGGGCGGGTGCCCAGGCGCTTGCACGCGGTGGGACACTCTCGACACGCGGGAGCAGTGCGTCCCAGCAGGTTGCGCCGGGCCTCGCCGATCGTGGCGCGCGAGGCCTCGCCCGAGCCTGCCGCCGCTTCCGGGCAGGTGGAGGTTCGAGGACATGCGTCTCAGGGCATATCGGCCGGCGATTCTCGCCTGCGCCCTCGCCATCACCATCGCGGCGTGCACGAGCGGGTCGAGTCCCAGCCCGAGCGCGGCCGGGGGCGGCGACGGGGCAACGGTGGAGGTGTCGCTCCAGGAGTGGGCGGTCGTACCGGCGTCAGCGTCGGTCGCCGCGGGTGAGGTCACGTTCCGGGTCACCAACACGGGGCCCGAGGATGTCCACGAGTTCGTCGTCCTCGACACGGATCTCGATCCCGGCGCCCTGCCGACCGACGCGACGGGGGCGGTCACCGAGGAAGGCGAGGGCATGGCCGTCGTCAACGAGATCGAGGACATCCCGGTCGGCGAGACGCAGGACCTGAAGGTCAGCCTCGCCGCGGGCAAGTACGTGCTCCTGTGCAACATCTATGACGAAACGGAGGGCGAGGCCCACTACCAGCTCGGGATGCGGATCGCCTTCACCGTGAACTAGCCCGCGGGGTGGTTCGACCGGATACGGATGTGGCCGCAACCGGCAGTCGGCGAGTGGGTTGCGTGATGCAGGGTTCGGCCCCGTCCGCGCGGCGGCGCGGCGGCGCGGCGCGGCGCTGTTCGCGCCCGCCCGCCCTCGCC
>CAYJOH010000008.1:0-14103 GCA_964371685.1 uncultured Anaerolineaceae bacterium | reverse complement strand
GGCTGTAGCAGCGCACGAAGGGCGATCCTGGTCGCCCGGCGAACGACCTGGCGCATGGCCGACCCCGCGACGCGCCGCATGCTCCGCTCAGCGGCCGAAACCACACGCGAGGGGCTCGTTCAACCGCTGGGCGAACGGCGGGGACCCTGACGGAATTTCGATGAGCGCGTCGGGTCCACGACGATGCCGACGAGCAGGCCTCCGTGATGTAGGGTGGGGCACCGTCCGCGTCGCGGTCGCCGTGCTGCGCGGACGCGCGAGCACATCCACCGCCACTCTCCGCCAGGACGGAGCAGCCCGTGACCCGCATCCTCGTCGTCGATGACGAGCCTCCGATCGTCGAGCTGGTGACCGGCTATCTCGAACGCGAAGGCTGGACCGTATCGAGCGCGGGCGACGGCGTGGCGGCGCTCGAGGGTGCCCGGGTGCAGGCGCCGGACGTCGTGGTGCTCGACGTCATGCTCCCCGGGCTCGACGGGATCGAGGTCTGCCGGCGGCTCCGCACGTTCTCCGATGCCTACGTGCTGATGCTCACCGCCCGGAGCGAGGAGATCGACAGGATCATGGGCCTCACCGTGGGCGCGGACGACTACCTGGTGAAGCCGTTCTCGCCGCGCGAGCTGGTCGCCCGGATCAAGGCGCTGCTCCGCCGGCCCCGGACCGGCGATCAGGCGCCCCCCGCCGGCGCGCCGCCGGCGGGGCTCGAGGTCGACGAGCCTCGCCGCCTCGTTCGCGTCGATGCCGTGCCCGTGGAGCTGACGGCCCTGGAGTTCAACCTGCTCGCGGTGCTCTCGCGCAGCCCCGGCGTGGTCATCTCGCGCCAGGTGCTGCTCGACGAGGTCTGGGGCTCCTCGCTCGCCGGCGACGATCACCTCGTCGACGTCCATGTCGCCAACCTCCGGCGCAAGCTGGGCGACGATCCGGCGAGCCCGCGGTTCGTGGAGACCGTGCGCGGGGTCGGCTACCGGCTGCGCGAGGAGGCCTGATGCTGCTGCGCGACTCCGCCTGATGCTGGTGCGCTCGCTCCGCGCACGCCTGCTCGCCGCGTTCCTCGTCGTGGTCGTGGCCGCGCTCGGCACGGTCGCGATCGCGGTCCTGCTCGTCGGCCCGCGCTACTTCGCCGAGGCGATGGGGCACCTCCCGGGCGATCCGATGGGCGACGTGATGGCCGAGGCGACGCTGACCGCGTTCACCGACGCGATGCGCCAGGCGATCCTGGCTGCCACCGTCATCGCCGTCGTCACGGCGACGGTGGTCAGCCTCGCCGTTGCGGCCCGCCTCGCCCGCCCGATCACTGCCCTCGCCGCAGCGGCGCGCCGTGTCGCCGGGGGCCGCTACGCGGAGCGGGTCGGATCCGACGAGCCGGGCGAGCTCGGCGAGCTCGCGACGTCCTTCAACGACATGGCGGCCTCGCTCGAGGCGACCGAGCGGCGGCGCCTCCAGCTCGTCGGCGACGTGGCGCACGAGCTGCGCACCCCGCTGGCCACCCTCGACGGCTACCTCGAGGGCCTCGAGGACGGGGTGGTCACGCCGTCCGCCCAGACGTGGCACCTCCTGCGCGCCGAGACCGCCCGGCTGACGCGAATGGTCAACGACCTGTCCGAGCTCTGGCGAGCCGAGGCGCACCAGCTCCCGCTGCGGGTCGAGTCGGTGGACGCCGCCGAGGTGGCGCGCGAGGTGGGACAGCACTTCCGGCCGCAGGCCGAGGCCCGGGGCATCGCGCTCGACCTGTCCGCCGGACCGGCCGTGGCTCTGGTGGACCGGGATCGCCTCGCCCAGGTCCTGTCCAACTACCTCTCGAACGCGCTGCGCCACGCGCCCGACGGATCCTCGGTCCGCGTGGTCACCAGCCAGACCCCCGGCCACGTCAGGGTGTCGGTCACGGACGAGGGCCCGGGGCTCGCCGAGGACCAGCTCGAGGCAGTGTTCGAGCGGTTCTACCGGGTCGACGCTGCCCGGAGCCGCCTGGCCGGGGGCTCCGGCATCGGGCTCGCGATCGTCCGCGCACTCGCGTCCGCGATGGGCGGCGACGCCTGGGCCGAGAGCGATGGTCCCGGGACCGGCGCCACGTTCCACATCGAGCTGCCGTCCGCATGAGGCGGTCGCGGGACCCGCGGGTCCCGGTACGATCGGCGTCAGGGGAGGGCCGAACGGCCGGTTGCCCCCCGGCGTCTCGCCCCGAGACTCGAGGCCAATGAGCCACACGCACGAGCCCACCAACGCGGAGGCGCACGAGGACCCGCACCCGCACCTGCACGCCCACCAGGACGATCACGATCACGACGCCCGCCATCACGGCGGCCTTGCCGGGTTCGTCGCGTCGATCCTCGGGCACAGCCACGATCCCGCCGACTCGGTCGACGAGGCGCTGACCAGCGATGCGCGCGGGATTCGCGCGGTCAAGATCTCGCTCCTCGGTCTCGGGATCACGGCCGTGCTCCAGCTCGGGGTGGTCCTCCTGTCCAGCTCGGTCGCCCTGCTCGCCGACACGATCCACAACTTCTCGGACGCCTTGACCGCCATCCCGCTGTGGATCGCGTTCGTCGTGGGCGGGCGCGCCGCGACCCGTCGCTACACCTTCGGCTACCGCCGCGCCGAGGACCTCGCGGGCCTGTTCGTCCTGCTCATGATCCTGGGCTCCGCGCTGCTCGCGGCCTACGAGTCGATCAGCCGCCTCCTCAATCCCGTGATCATCACGAACATCCCCGCCGTCATCGCCGCGGGCTTCGTCGGCTTCGCCGGCAACGAGGTGGTCGCGCTCTACCGGATGCGCGTGGGCCGCGAGATCGGATCCGCGGCGCTCGTCGCCGACGGGTATCACGCCCGGACCGACGGCCTCACGTCACTCGCGGTCGTCGCCGGCGCCATCGGCGTGGCGCTCGGCCATCCGATCGCGGATCCGCTGGTCGGGCTCGCGATCACGGTTGCGATCCTGTTCGTCCTCAAGCAGGCGACGGGGCAGATGGTCGGCCGGCTCATGGATGCCGTGGAGCCCGAGCTCGTCGACGACGTCGAGCGGACCGCCCGTTCGATCCAAGGCGTGCAGGACGTGTCGAAGGTCCGCGTTCGCTGGGTCGGGCACGCGCTCGAGGCGTCGTTCGCGATCACCGTCGATTGCGACATGACGGTCAGTGAGGGCCACCGCGTGGCCGAGGACGTCCGACACCGGCTCCTCCACGAGATTGCGAAGCTCGACACGGCCGTGATCCACGTGAACCCGTGCGGACACGACGGGACCGATCCCCACGCCGAGCTCCGCCATCACGACACGACCGCCCGTGTCGAGCGACAGGTCTCCCGCTAGGCCTCGGTCATCGCGTCAGCCCGTCTTGACGGAGTCTTGACGAAGGCTTGCGGCTTCCTGCATTGGCATCCGGCAGGCGTTCGACCACGCTCGTCATCAGCCGGCGCGTCCCCCCGGTCCGTATACGGAGGCTCGCCATGATGTCGGGCTGGACGATGGGCACCGAGGCATGGATCTGGATGGGCGTGTGGGCCCTCGTCATGGTCCTCGCCGTGTGGGTCCTCGTCCGCGATCCCCGCCATGAGACGCACGACGACCCTGGCGCGATCCTGCGCGCCCGCTTCGCGCGCGGGGAGATCAGCGAGGAGGAGTTCCGCCGCGCGTGTGATGCCCTGGCCGCGGGCGCGCCTGCGGCGCGGCCCGACGCCGTCTACCCCCCGGCGCCCCAGCCCGGCCCTCATGGGCAGGCGACCCGGCATGACTGCCCAGGAACCCGTCGCCCGCGCCGACCGGCGAGCGCAGGAGCGCGAGCGCATCCATCGAGCCGGGGACGAGCGCCGACGGGCTCGCCGGGCCCAGCAACGGCGCCTGGCGCGGCAGGCAACGGTCCGCAAGCTCGCCTTCGGCGCGACCGTCGTCGCCGTCCTCGCAATCGGAAGCGTCCTCGCCTTCGGCGACTTCTTCGACCGGCCGACCGCCGGCGCGACCGCCGGCGTCATCGACGTGCAGAGCTCGATGGCCGGCTTCACCCCGTCGGAGATCCGCGTCAAGGCGGGCGAGACGGCGATGATGAACTGGTGGACCGACGACGCGGCCGTCCACCTCCAGGGTGGCGTGCACACCATGGTCGCGCCCGACCTCGGCCTGTACGAGGAGCTCCCGGCCGAGGGCAACCGGACCGTGGTGTGGCAGGTCCCGGACAAGCCCGGCACCTACGATGTGTACTGCGACTCGTGCTGCGGCGGCAAGGACAGCCCGACCATGCACGGCCGGATCGTGGTCGAGCCCGCCTCCGCCGCGACGACGAGCGGGCGGGTCCTGGGATGACCGCCCCCACCGTCGGATCCCTCCAGGCGCACCGACTGGTGATGGGCTGGCCGCTGCCGGCGGTCGTCCTGGCCATCCTGCTCGGGTCGGTCGGCATCGCCGCCTCGGCCTACGTCCTCGCCGTGCCCTTCGACAGTGCCGCGTTTGGCGGCCTGACGATCCCCACGGTGCTCGCCGCGGGCGTCGCCGACGGGTTCAACCCGTGCGCCTTCGCGCTGCTCGTCCTGTTCGCGACCTACACGCTCACCCTGGTCAACGCGGTGACCGCGAGCGGCACCCCGACCATCGAGGCCCGCCGCCGCCTGCTCGGTGCGGGCTCGCTGTACGTGGGCGCGGTGTTCGTGACGTACTTCATCATCGGCCTCGGCCTGCTGTCCTTCCTGGGCTGGATGGGGCAGGACCACCTCGTGGCGCGGATCGCCTCGATCATCGCCCTGGGCATGGCGCTGTGGATGCTCAAGGACGTGTTCCTGCCGGGCGTCGGGCCGTCGATGATGGCCCCCGCCGGCACCCACGGACGGATGCAGCGGGCGATGGAGCGCGGCGGGCTGGCCGGGATGCTGATCGCCGGCGTGCTGATCGGGATCTGCACCGTGCCCTGCTCTGGCGCGATGTACCTGCAGATCACGGCGGTGCTCCACGCGTCGGGCGGCGGTGCCACGGGCTTCGCGCTGCTCGCGCTCTACAACATCGCGTTCATCGTGCCGCTCCTGTTCCTGCTCGGCGCCGTCAGCAACCGCCGCGTCCTCGGCCAGCTCGGCCGCTGGAACCGCAGCAACTCGCCGTGGATCAAGGCGGGCATCGCGCTCGCGGTGATCGCCATGAGCTTCGGGCTGCTGGTGTCGATGTGACCCCGACGAGCCCCACCGCGGAGACCGTCCGCTTCCCCGTCGCGGGGATGACCTGCGGCTCCTGCGTCAACCGGATCGTGAGGGCGGTCGGAAGGGTCGAAGGCGTCACGAAGGTGCGCGTCGACCTGCGCATGGAGACGGCGACCGTTCGTCGCGGGCCCGCGCTGGTGTCGAACGCGGTGCTCGCGGCGGCGGTCGCCGATGCCGGCTACGAAGCCGATGTCGACGCCGCAGAGGTCATCGCGCCCGGCGTGGGCCGCTCGTTCCTCGATCGAATCCTCAGGAGGTCATGATGGACAGCCAGCCGCAGGCGCAGCGCTCCGCGCAGGCGATCCCCGCCTGGTTCGTGCTCGCGGTCGCGATCCTCGCCCTCGTCGTCGGCACGGCGGCGCTCAGTGCGACGCTGTTCGGCCGGTCTGGCGGGTTCTCGATGATGGGCGGCGGCGTCGGCATGATGAGCGGCGGCGCCGGCATGTTCGGCGGCGCCGGCATGATGGGTGGGAACTGGAGCGCCAACCCCGCCAACGGCCCACAGCCGGGCGAGGCAGGCTTCGTCGCCGGCACGGTGGCGGCGCCGCGCGTGATCCGTGTCTTCGCCGGTCCCGGCTACACGTTCAGCCCGTCGGCCATCACCGTCGTCCGCGGCGAGACCATCGCGTTCCAGGTCACCAGGATGGGCCCCGCCACGCACGAGTTCATGGTCGGCCCTGCCGGAGCGGTGGCGGCAGACCAGGAAGGGACACCCGAGGTCGACGACATCGGGATGATGCAGACGAGGTCGCTCATCTTCACCTTCGACGGTGACGGCCCCTACGCGTACGCTTGCCATGCCCCGGGTCACTACGAGGCCGGCATGCGCGGTGCGGTGACCGTCGTCAGCTCCTGACGTTCACCTTCGACGATCCGGGCGACTTGACCAAGTCTTGAGCAAGGCTTGCCTGTTCCTGCATTGGCGCGGGCGCGCGCGTCCAGCACCCTCTGGACAGGCCCGGAGGTCAGCGGGCGGTCACCCACAGGAGCGCATCGTCCCGATGTTCCGTCGCCGAAGCCGGGCGCGCGCCCAGACCCCTTCGACCCCCTCGGGCGGCTTCGCGTCAGGCCCCACGGGCCACGGCCTCCTGGACCTGCACGCCGCCGCGGTCGAGCGGCGCGCGTCGCGAATGCAGCAGCGCGTGCCGGCCGCCGACGTCGTCGCGACCGCGGACGCGATCGTGGACCATGGCGATCCGGACGCGGTGCACCGACGGGCGCTCGAGGTCCGTGCGTTCCGGATGGGCCGCGGCGCCAAGCCTGCCGGCCTTGACGTTCCCCGGCCGACGGTCACCGCGGCTGGAACGATCTCGGTGACGCTTCCGGTGATGGGCATGACCTGTCGGTCGTGCGAGGTGCGCATTGCCAGGTTCGTCGGGCGCCTCCCACACGTGCAGCACGTGTCCGCGTCCGCAGTGCAGGGCAGGGTCACCGTGGAGAGCACGGAGCCCGTCTCCCCGGCGGCGATCGAGACGGCTCTCCGCAAGGCCGGCTACGAGATCGGCCACACGCCGTGGCTGGAGCGCGATCCCAGGATCTGGCTGACGGCAGGCGCCGGGGTGATGCTGGTGGCGGTCCTCGCCGCGATCGCATCGGTCACCGGGCTCGCGGAGCTTGCGTCCGGGGCGGGCGACCTGAGCCAGGGCGGGCTCCTGGTCGCGCTGCTGCTCGGGTTGGCTGCCGGCGTGTCCACCTGCATGGCGTTGGTCGGCGGGCTCGTGCTCGGCCTCTCGGCTGCCTTCCAGGCGAGCCGTACTGCCGCCGGCCTCGGAGCGCAGGGCGCCGCCGCCCAGATGCGTCCCGCGGTGGTGTTCGTCGGCGGCCGGATCGCCGGCTACGCCGTTCTCGGCGGGGCGCTCGGCGCCGCTGGAGCGAACGTCACGATGCCGCCGCAGCTGACCGCGATCCTCATGATCGTCGTTGCCGTGGTCATGACGATCCTCGGGGCGCGGCTCACGGGTCTGTCACCACGGATGGCCGGCTGGTCGCCGACCCTCCCGATGGGCGTTGGCACGAGGCTCGGGCTGGGCAGCGGCGACGTGAGCGCCTACTCCGACCCGCGGGCCGCCGGTCTCGGTGCCCTGTCGTTCTTCCTCCCCTGCGGCTTCACCCAGGCCATCCAGATCTACGCGCTCTCGACGGGCTCGCCGTTGTTGGGCGCGGCGCTCCTCGGAGCGTTCGCGATCGGCACCGCGCCGGGCCTGCTGGCGATCGCGGGGCTCCCCGTCGTCGTGCCCAGTCGCGCCAGGCCGACGCTGCTCCGCCTCGTCGGCGTGGTGGTGCTCGGCTTCGCGCTCATGAACGGCAGCGCGGGCCTCCAGCTCTCCGGCTTCACGCTCCCGTCCCTCGTCGGGTTCGCGTCGGCCGCACCGCTGCCCGGGACGCTCGGGCCCGACGGCATCCAGCGCATCACGACCTACCAGGACGCAGGCGGCTACAGCCCGGGCAACATCGCGATCTACGCGGGCTATCCCACGGTCTGGACGATCGAGTCCTCCACGACCGCCACGTGCGCAGCGTCGCTGTTCGCGCCCGGCGTCGATGTCCGCGTCCGGCTCGCGAAGGGCCCCAATGTCATCAACCTGCCCGCCCTGCCCGCCGGGACGCTGAACTACACCTGCGCCATGGGCATGTATGGCGGGCGGATCACTGTCGTCGACCGAGCCGCGGCGCCCGCGTCCTGATGAGCCGCCCGCGCGACGGGCCGACCGACCCGGCCCCATGACCATCGACGTCGCCGTCCGCGGCCTCGCCGCCGGCGTCTCGAGTCCTGAAGGAGGACCCCATGCGTCCCGTTCGATTCGCGCCCCTCGCCGCCATCGCGTTCCTGGCCGCCGCCTGCTCCGCCGGTGGCGGATCGCCCGTCCCGGCGAGTGCCGCGCCGACCGCCAGGCCACCGGCGGCCTCGGCCGCCGCACCTCGGATCGAGGTGACCCTGACCGACGCGCTCAGGATCGAGCCCGCAGCGATGACCGCGCCCGCCGGCATGCCCGTCACGTTCGTCGTCACGAACGCCGGCACCGTCCTCCACGAGTTCGTCCTGGGTGACGAGGCCGAGCAGATGGAGCACGAGGAGGAGATGATGGAGGGCGGCGGGATGTCGATGCCGAAGGACGAGCCGATGGCGATCGGCGTCGAGCCGGGCAAGACGAAGGAGCTCACCGTCACGTTCGACGCGGCCGGGTCCATGCTGGCCGGCTGCCACGTCATCGGCCATTACGCCGCGGGCATGATGGCGGACATCACGATCGAGTGACATGATCCGTTTCGCCGCGTTCCCGGACGCGGCAATGCCCGGATCCGCGACCCGCGATCTGCCGCCTGCGACCCTGCTCGCGATCCACCCTCAGCACCCGGAAGGAACCGCCACATGCAGGCCGAGCGTCCCACGCACCTCATCGACCCCGTCTGCGGCATGACCGTGGACGTCGCCCGCGCCGAGGAGGCAGCACTGCTCCTCGAGCTCGAAGGCCGCACGTACGCCTTCTGCCGCTCGGGGTGCCGGCGTGCGTTCGTCGAGGACCCGGCGGAATACGTGGCGAAGGCCGAGCGGGCGACCTCCGCTCCGCCCGACGTGGCCCACGGCCTGCCGGTGATCGACGAGGGCATGCGCCGCTGGTACGAGAGTTGCTCGTGCTGCCTGTCGGACGCCTACCCGGAGATCAAGGCCCAGCTCGACGCCGAGCGTGCGGCCGCCGCGGCACCGCCGGTCGCCGCGGGGATCTGCGAGGTGGCGGAAGCGGCGACCCCGGCGAGCTGAGCGCGCCCCGCCGCCCAGCGGTTGTCCCAGCGCACGAAGGGCGATCCTGGTCGCCCAGCGGACGACCGGGCGCACAGCCAGCCCGAGCGTGGGCCGCAGGCTCCTCTCAGCGGCCGAAACCGCACGCGATGGGCTCGTTCAACCGGCGGGCGGACGAGGGACCGCCCGTCGCGGCGGCGGTCCTGCCGGAGGTGCCTGGCGCATGGCCGGGGTGGTGGGGTGGCCTACGGGTCTCGAACCCGTAACCTCTGGAGCCACAATCCAGTGCTCTGCCGATTGAGCTAAGGCCACCAAGGGTCGCCCGGGCAGGACGCGCTCGAAGGCGCAGGTCCGGGCCACGGGGCCACCGGAGTGTACCCGAAGCGCGACGCAGGCAGGTCAGATCCGCACCACCACCTTGCCGCGGGCCTGCCCGGTCTCCAGGTAGCCGATCGCCTCGCCCGCGCGGTCGAGCGGGACGGTCCGGTCGATGACCGGCGTCAGCTCGCCGGCCTCGGCGAGCGCCTTGAGCACGAGCAGGTCGTCACGGTTGGGCCTCGCGATGAACGGGATCATCCGCCGGCCGCCGAGGCGCGAGCGGAGCACGGCTGCGACCGGCCGGACCAGCGCCCCGAGCCCACGTCCGTCACCCGCCGCACCCACGAGCACGAGGACGCCGTCCCGCGTGAGCAGCCGCCCGAGCGCGGACAACGACGACCGGCCGGCGACATCGAGGATCGCGTCGAACCGGTCCGTGCCGCGGGTGACGTCCTCGCGCGTGCGGTCGATCACCCGGTCGGCGCCCAGCGCGGTCACCATCGCCACGTGCTCTGGCCCGGTGACCGCGGTCACGTGCGCTCCTTGGGCCTTCGCGACCTGGACCGCGAACGTGCCGACGCCGCCGCCCGCCCCCGTGACCAGCACCCGCTGCCCGCCCTGAACCCGGGCGTGGTCGCGGACGGCCTGCAGGGCGGTGAACCCCGCCGTGGGGATGGCGGCCGCCTGCTCGAGGCTCAAGTTCGACGGCCTGGGGGCGAACGTCCGGCCCGCCACGTACTCAGCGAACGCCCCGTTGCGCGCCCCGAAGACCTCATCGCCTGGCCGGGCCCAGGTCACGTTCCGCCCGACCGCTTCGACGACCCCCGCGACGTCCACGCCGCGGACCGGGCTCGGGTGGCGGAGGCCGTCGGTGAGCCGGACCAGGACCGGGACGCCCCGCATGACGTGCCAGTCGAGCGCGTTCACGGAGCTGGCCACGACGCGGACCAGGACCTGCTCATCGTCCGGGACCGGCACCTCGGCCTCGCCGAGCCGCAGCACGCCCGGTGGCCCGTAGCGGTCCTGGATCATCGCCCGCATCGTCCGGCGGTCGGCCGTGTGCTCGATCGTCGACATCGACCCTTCCTCTTTCCCGTGCTTCCCACGCCCGGTCAGCGTTGACGTACACTGTAAGTACGGAGGTACGGTAGACGTACAGCGTAAGTTCGTCAAGGGCAGGATCGAAGCGTGGAGGAGGACCGGGCGGATGCCACCCGAGACCCGTCGCGGGCGTCGCGTCCCGCTGACCCGGGATCGCGTCCTGCGTGCCGCGATCGAGCTCGCCGACGAGGACGGCCTCGAGGCTCTCTCGATGCGCCGCCTCGCCGCACGGCTGGGCGTCAAGGCCATGTCCCTCTACAACCACGTCTCCAACAAGGACGACATCCTCGACGGGGTCCTCGACCACCTGGTGGACCAGATCGAGCTGCCGTCGGACGACGCTGAGTGGCGGTTCGCGATCCGCGGCCGGGCGCTCGCCGCCCGCCGCATGACGACGGCCCACCCCTGGATGGCCCGCCTGATCACGACTCGCGTCCCGGCGAGCCGGGGGATCATGCGCTACCTCGACGGCGTCGTGGCCGCCTTCGGTCGAGCGGGCTTTCCGAACCAGCTGACCCACGACGCGACGCACCTCATCAGCAGCCGGATGCTCGGGTTCACCCAGGACGTGTTCGACCCCAACGCGATCCCGCCCGCCGCGGCCGCGGTGTTCGAGACCGAGCTGCGTACGGGTGGGTATCCGCACATCCTCGCCTCCCTCGAGGGGGTGACGCACGACGAAGAGGCCGAGTTCGCCTTCGGGCTGGATCTCATCCTCGACGGCCTCGAGCGGGTGCGCGATGCGCCCCGATGATGCGCCCGCTACAGCGCCGCGTCAGTGGGCCGCCTGGGGTGCCGCCGTGAGGACAACGCCCTCGGCGGCCGCCCACGAGGCGAGGCTCCGCCGCTCGATGGCCGCCGCCATGAGGCCCGGGAACTGGTCCGGCGTGCATGCGAACGCCGGCGCGCCGATCGCGGCCAGCTTCGCCGCCAGCTCGTGGTCGTAGGAGGGCTTGCCGCGGTCCGAGAGCGCGAGCAGGACGATGACGGTCACCCCCGACGTGAGCATCGACTGCACCCGCCGCAGCAGGTCCTCCTCGACCCCGCCCTCGAACAGGTCCGAGATCAGGACGAAGATCGTCTCCGTCGGGCGGCTGATCCGCGCCTGGCAGTAGCCGACCGCCCGGTTGATGTCGGTGCCGCCCCCGAGCTGGACGGAGAACAGCACGTCCACGGGATCCGCCAGCTGGTCGGTGAGGTCGACGACCTCGGTGTCGAACACGACCAGCCGCGTCCGGACGGCGCGCACGGACGCCATGACCGCCGAGCACACGGACGAGTAGACGACCGAATCGGCCATCGACCCCGACTGGTCCGCGGCGATCACGATGTCGCGCAGCGCGGACTGCCGCCGCCCATGCCCCACCAGCCGCTCCGGGATGACCGTCCGGTGCTCGGGCACGTAGTGGCGCAGGTTCTTGCGGATCGTGGCGTCCCAGTCGATGTCGCGGTGCTTCGGGCGCCGCGTGCGCTGGCTTCGGTCGAGAGCGCCGGTGATCGCGGACCGGAGCCTCGACGAGAGCTTGCGCTCGAGGTCGTCGGTGACCTTGCGGACCACCTCGCGGGCCGTCGCGCGGGTCCGGTCGGGGAGCACGCCGGACAGCGCGATGATCTCGCCCACCAGGCCGATGTCGGGCTCCAGCGAGGCGAGCAGCTCCGGCTCGGTGAGCATCCGCCGGAGGCCCACCCGGTCGAGCGCGTCGCGCTGCATGACCTGGACGACCGTGCTCGGGAAGTAGGTCCGGATGTCGCCCAGCCAGCGGGTCACGCGCGGCGCCGACGCCCCGAGGCCGGCCCCCTTGGCACCGGCATCCGCCTCACCGCCGTAGAGCGCCTCGAGCGCGGCGTCCATCGCGGCCGCGGTGCCCTGGAGCCTCGCGCCCGTCCCCTCTGCCGGACCGCCGCCGAGGAGCAGCCGCCAGCGCTCGAGCCGCTCCTCCTGCCCGATCACGAGCCGCCTCCCAGGCCGAGCAGGTCGTCCAGCAGGTCGAGGCCCGGCCCGGAATCGGCGTCGGCGGTCGGAGGCTGGGCTGGGGCGGCCGAAGGCTCGGCGGCGGGCGTGGGCGCCCCTCCGGCGTCGGCGGGCGCACCCGCGTCGGCCACGGCGACCGCCGCCCTGACCGGGACCGCGCCACCGGCGGCACGCGCGACCCGGACGCGGTCGCCCAGGGTCCGCCGCTCCGCTGGGCTGAACCGCGAGAACGTCCGCCGCAGCAGCGGCAGCACGGCCGTGAACGCCTCGCCGGGCTGCTCGCACAGCCAGTCGTCGATGAGCCGGAACAGGCGCGGGTCGTGGACCAGCAGCGCGCCGGGGCCGGCGAGGAAGCCCTCGAGGAACGCCGCGGCCTCGGGCGGCGTCGCCCCGCGCGAGATCGCCGCCGACAGCCGCCGCGCCACCCCATCCGCGTCCAGCCGCCCGCGATCGAGCAGGATCCGCACCACCCGGCCCACGACCAGGCCGTGGACGCCGCGCTGGTCGGCCACGCCGGTGAGCGCCCCGTACCAGGCCGCTCGCAGCGCCTCGCGCTCCAGGACGTTGACCGCCGCCTCGCCGCTCTCGATCCGCTCGAGCATCGCCGCGGCGGCCTCGTCGTCCAGCGACACCACGGCGAGCCCGAGGCCCATCGACGCGCGGAGGACGATCCCGTCGGTCACCGCGCCCAGCGTCACGCGGTCCGTGCCCCTGACGTTGCCGTAGCGGAGCGATCGGGCGAGCGAGGGGAGCGCATCCAGCTGCGCCGTGACGTCGGTCGCCACGGCGGACGCGGTCGCGAGCCGGCCGACGAGCATCGCCACCGCCCCGGGCAGGTCCGCGAGCAGCGCGGTCTCGATCCGCGCCGCCAGCGCGGTGACCGAGTCCATCGTCGCGGCCTCGTCGCGCAGCCGCGCCTCGGCGGCCTCGGCGATCGTGTTGCCCCACCGGCTGTTCGCGATCAGCGCGATCGCGAACGCCGGGTCCCAGCGGAGGCGCCACGGCTCGCGGAACGTGCCCATCGCGCGCCGCGTGTCCGCGGTCGGCGTCCCCCACGGGACGTCGAGCAGCCGCAGCCGGTGGAGCAGGTGGCTGCGCGCGAGGTCGGTCTCGCCACGCAGGTCGAGCTCCAGCAGGCGCTCGCCGGTCTCGGGCGCCAGCCGGAGCCGGCGCTGGAGCGCGGCGAGGTCCCGCGACAGGGGCGCGGTCTCGATCGCCGGCGGGACGCTGCCGAGCCCGGTGCCCACGATCAGCCGGGTCCGGATCAGCGCCAGCGGGACGTCGTTGCCGAACAGCATCACGCTCCGGGTCGCGTCGCCCATCTCCGTCAGCCCGGGCACGGCCCGTCCGCGGAGGGCCGCCAGCGCGTCGGCGAGTCGCGCGGCCTCGACGAGGTGGGCGGGGCTGACGTCGAGGCCCTCGTCGCGCAGCACGCCGGCGACCTTCGCCATCCAGCGCTCCGTGAGGTGGTCGGTCGTCGTCCACAGGTGCCCGTACCAGCCCGGCGATTCGACGCCCGCGCCGTAGCCGGACGACGCGGCGAGGTGCCCCTCGCTCCACGGGACCCAGGTCGTGGCGACCCTGGTCCGGGGCAGGCCGCGCAGCCGGGCGGCGTCACCCGCGGCGTCGTCGAGGTCGGACAGCGCGGGCGCGTGCCAGGCGCCGCACACGACGGCGATCCGCTCGAAGCCCTCGTCGCGGGCGGCCCGGATCGTCGTCCGCATCGCGGCCTCGCGCGTCAGGTCGGAGGGGAGGGTGGGGACGGCGTCGCGCAGCTCCGCGACGAGCAGGGCGATCGCGG